>CAZVAV010000064.1:0-8385 GCA_964625135.1 uncultured Oscillospiraceae bacterium
TCGTTGCCTAATTTTTTTGCTTTACCTATTGACTTTTGTTAGCAGGACTCCTTTTGCGGACGCAAAAAGGACGCCCCCGCCGGGAGCGTCCTTATAAGTGCTGGTCAAAAGTCCAACTCCTCCGAGCCTCTTTTGACAACTACAGAATAGCACAGGTTGAATATGAAATTCTAGGCAATCTTTCTGCCTCAGTAGGTCTTGGCGTACCGCCCCGGCGAAGTACCGATAATCTTTCCGAAGGTGCGGACAAAGTGCGCGTTATTCCCAAATCCGACCTCCTCCCCGGCCCGCTGTACCGAAATCCCCTTGCGCAGCAGCACACAAGCTTGCCGGATGCGGTAGTTGGTGATATACGCCCCCACCGAAAATCCGGTGAGCGCCTTAAAGCGGCGGCAGAGGTGGAATTTACTGATAAAAAACTGCTGGCTGATCTGCTCCAGGCTGATTTCCTCCGCGTAGTGCCCGTGGACAAACTCAATGATCGGCATAATCTTGGCATATTCCCGGGGCAGGGCGGGGTGCACCGCTCCGTCGTCGCTCTCAATCAGCCCGCTGATTAAGAGCACCAGCTGCATAAAGGCGATATCCCGGCGCAAATCAGCCCCGAAGCCCTCCTGCGCCATGCAGTCGGAAATCATCCGGCATAGGTTGTCCAGCTGTTCCTCGCCGAGCAGCACCGCCGTGTAGGCGCGGCTGTTCAACTGCCGCTCCAGATCGGTCTGCGAGCTTGAAATCCCCTTGAGTGTCTCGGCAGGGAAATGCAAAATATACTTTTCATACGACGAAATGTTGGCAAGACACTGATGCAGCACGCCGCGCCCGAGCACAAACAGCATCCCGTGACAGAGCGGATAGGCGTGCCCGTTAATGAAAAAGGTACCGCCGTCGCTTAAACCGACCAGCACCTCGTACTCGTCATGAAAATGCGGCTCACTAAATTCCTCAAAGTGGCAGCAGTCCTTCTTTACCTCAAAGTCAAGCTTCATCTCCATTCACTCCTTTGTCCGGCACATTCAAACCGTGTCGTTTTTTTCAATATATCACCCACGGTCAAAATTTGCAAACCTCAAAGCAAAATTCGCAAATTTTTTTAACACTTACCCAATTCAACAAAAAAATTATTGGTTTTCCGGTTTCATAGTCCAAATTTTTCTACATTATTTCAGCAAAACTGTACAATTGGCTGCGTTTTACCATTCACCTCTTTCTCGACAAGAGCACGATCCGCAAACAGAAAGCTAAAAACAAGAAAGACTTGCCCGCCCGCTTTGATTATAATCAAGGTAGATCATGATTGAGCAATCAAATTTTTGGTGATCCGGATCTCAAGAAAAAAGGAGCAAAAGTCGCATGAGGACGATGCAATTGGGCAAAACCGGTGCGACCGTCTCGGTCGTTTCGATGGGAACCCTCTCGATCGGCGGAGACGGCGTCTGGGGCACAAACAACGACGAGGAATCGATCCGCGCCATCCACCGTGCGCGGGACTTGGGAATCAATTGGTTTGACAGCGCGAATTTCTACGGCTTCGGCCACGCCGAAACGGTGCTCGGCAAGGCTCTGGCGGGCAGCCGGGATCGCTGCTTTATCTCCACCAAATGCGGGCTTGACTGGGACACCGGCGAAGGCTCCCCCTTTTTTGAGCGGGACGGCCATCAGATTTCGCGGGATCTTTCACCCCGTGCGGTGCGCCGCAGCCTCGAGGGCTCGCTGCGCAGGCTGGGAACCGACTATGTCGATCTGTTTATCACACACTGGCAGTCGGTGCCACCCGCCTTCACCCCCATTGAAGAAACGATGGGCACGCTGCTCGATCTGAAAAAGGAGGGGAAAATCCGCGCCATCGGCGCGTCGAACGTCACCCTCGACCACATCAAGGAGTACTTAGCCCACGGCCCGCTCGATCTGGTACAGGAGCGCTTTTCCATGCTCGATCCCACCAGCTTTGACGCGCTGGGCCGCTTCTGTCTCGAGCACTCGATTACCTACCACGCCTATTCGGTGCTCGAACGCGGACTGCTTACCGGAGCCTACACGATGGACACCCCCATCCGCCCCGGCGACGCGCGCAACGAGTGGTGCGCCTGGTACCAGCCAGCCCGCCGCCAAAAGGTTATCGCGCTTCTCGATTCGTGGCGGCCGCTCTGCGAAAAGTATCGGACCACACAGGCCGGTCTGACCATTGCCTGGACCCTCGCGCAGGCCGAAAACATCAATGTCGACGCCGGCTCCCGCCGCGCGGCGGCGGTCGAGCAAAACGTGCGCGGCGGTGAATTTTTGATCGAGCCGGATGACCTCGCCGCGATGAACGCGGCCATCCGGCGGCTCATCGACGCGGAAGGAGTCGTGGGGGGAAACCCGCTCGCCCGTTGAGCAAACAGCATACGGATATTGGCAAACGGATTTGCTGATATAAATTCAAGGAAAACGAGAGGAGAAAAGACAATGAAAAAGAAGCTATCTGTTTTATTGGTCACCCTGCTCCTGACGTCCCTCTTCACCGGCTGCGGCGCAAAGCCCGCACCCGCACCCGCCACACCCGCGCCCACCGCACCCGCACCCGCACCCGCCCCGACCGAAGCCTACAACCTCAAAATCGGCTTTGCCGAATCGGACACCAGCCCCCATTACAAGGGCTATCAGAAGATCGCGGAAAACATCGAAAAGGCCTCAAACGGCGCCATCAAGGTCACCCTCTATCCCAGCAACCAGCTCGGCAACGAGCGCGACCTCTACGAAGGAATGCAGGTCGGCACCATCGACGCGGCCATTGTCACCAATTCAATTCTCCCCAACTTCATCCCGGAAACGGCGGTTCTTGACCAGCCGTTCCTCTTCCCGAGCGTCGAGGCCGCCCATAAGGTCATCGACGGCAAATTCGGCGAGATGATCAAGGAAAAATCAGCCGCCGTCGGAGTGCAAATTCTCGGTTGGTGCGACTCGGGCTTCCGTGATATCTTCTCCGCCAAGCCGATCAACTCGATCGGGGACATCAAGGGCCTAAAAATCCGTACGATGGAAAACAAGATGCACATGGCCGCCTACAACGCCATCGGCGCCATTGCCACCCCCATGGCCTTCTCGGACGTGTTCACCGCCATCCAGCAGGGCACCGTCGACGGGTATGAAAACTCGGTGGCCAACATGTACGCCAACCGGTTCTATGAGGTCTGCAAATACGGCGTCCGTTCCCGGATGCACTTCGCCTTCCAGCCGGTCTGCTTCTCGAACAAGTACTGGGACAGCATTCCCCAGGAGCTCAAGCCCGCGATCGTTCAGGGCATCAAGGAGGGGGCCGACCTTCAGCGCCAGTATCTTGAGGAAGCAAACAACGCCTATGTCTCCGAGCTGACCGATAAGCTCAGCGTACAGATCATCGACGTTGACCACGACGCGCTCGTGGAGATGGCGATGCCTTCCATGAGCCAATTTAACCTCGACAAGGGATGGAACGACATCCTCCTCGCCGAAATCGAGGCTGCTTCCAAATAGCCGTTTGCAACCCGTCACAGGCAACATCACCGGCTAGGGGGACCCGTCAAGGCCCCCCGGCCGCCCCACCGGAGGCATGCTTATGAAAAAATTTGCCGATTGGCTGCAAAAGGTCGAGAACGCCATCATGATCCTCGCCTTTCTCGGTATGCTCGGCGCTTCGTTCGCGCAGGTGATCAACCGCAATCTGATCCATGCCGGCATTGGCTGGTTTGAAGAGCTCGCCCGCTATTGTATGATCTATATGGCGCTGCTCGCGACCGAAATGGGACTGCGCGACAACACCCAGATGGCGATCACCGGTCTGGTTGAGCGGATGTCCGCCCCCATCCGGCGGGTGGTTCAGGTCGTGGCAAAGCTGGTGGTCATCGCCTTTTCAGCCATCAACTTCTGGAACTCCTTTGAACTGCTGCGGGTGCAGATTGGTTATGGTCAAACCTCGCCCGGGCTCGGTATTCCGATGTATCTGACCTACTTCGCCCTGCCACTGAGCTTCGGCATCATCACGCTGGTGCAGCTCGGCCTGCTCTGGGTGCTCGTCAAATCCCCTGTCGCCAACCGAAAGGAGGGAACCGCATGAGTGAAATGACCATCGCCCTCTGGCTCTTCGGCTCGCTGATTCTGCTTTTAATGATCGGGGTTCCGGTCGCTGTGTCGGTCGGCGCGGCGACGATGATTACCTTGCTTGCCTGCTATAACACCCCGGTCGCGGTGGTTTCGCAGCGGCTGTTTACCGCGCTCGATTCGGTATCGATCATGGCGATTCCATTTTTTGTGCTGGCCGGTAACCTGATGACCCAGGGCGGCATCTCAAAACGGCTGGTCAATTTCGCGAACCGAATCATCGGCGGCATCCGGGGCGGTCTCTGCTACGCCGCCATCCTCGCCTGTGCCTTCTTCGCGGCGCTTTCTGGCTCGGGCCCGGCCACCGTGATCGCGGTCGGCTCAATCCTTTATCCCGATATGGTCGCGCTCGGCTACCCCAAGGCTCGGTGCGCCGGACTGCTGGCGGTCGCGGGCGGCCTCGGCCCGGTCATTCCGCCTTCGATCATCATGGTCGTCTACTGCACCATTACCAACACCTCGATCGGAGACATGTTTAAGGCCGGGTTAATCGTCGGCACGGTCATCGTCGTCATGCTGATGCTTACCTGCTTCTTCCTCGCCCGCAAGGAGCAGTGGCCGAAGAACGAAAGGAAGCTCAACCTCCGCGAGCTCTGGGATTCGTTCCTGCGGGCGATTCCGGCCATTCTGCTGCCGGTCATCATCCTTGGCGGCATCTACTCCGGCAAGCTGACCCCCACCGAATCGGCGGCGGTCGCGGCGGTCTACGCCCTGCTGGTCGGACTTTTTATCTACCGCGAAACCAAGGTAAGCGACATCCTTCCAATCATCTACCAGTCGGCCAAGAGCAGCGCGATGATCCTGTTTGTCATCGCCACCGCATCCTCCTTCTCCTGGCTCTTCACCTTTTCAGGCATTTCCAGCTGGATCGTCGAGCGGATTGTTTCGCTCAACCTTTCGGCCACCCTCTTCTGCCTGCTGATCTTCATTGTCCTGCTGATCTTCGGCACCTTCCTCGAAGGAATCGCCGGGGTGGTGCTGCTGGTGCCGGTTCTCTTTCCGGTGGCCAAAAGCCTTGGAGTCACCGGCCTGCACTTCGGCGTCATCGTGTCGGTGGCCGGGGTCATTGGCTCAATGACCCCGCCTGTCGCGGTCAATATCTTCTCGGCGGTCAGCATCTCCAAGCTCAAGATCGGCG
Organism: uncultured Oscillospiraceae bacterium; assembly: GCA_964625135.1. Classification (GTDB taxonomy): domain Bacteria; phylum Bacillota; class Clostridia; order Oscillospirales; family Ruminococcaceae; genus Yanshouia. Next base: position 5,255 of record CAZVAV010000064.1, read on the forward strand.
ATGTGGTCAAGGGGGAGCTCCCGTTTTTCCTCGGCTTCACGGGGGTTCTGCTGCTCTTTGTCCTCTTCCCGCAGATCCTATCTCTGTTTTTCTAACCCTGAGCCTGTTACAGAATATGCAAAAACGACATCCTGAAATCGGCCTGAAAGGCCGTAAAGGATGTCGTTTTTTGTACGTGGTTTTCTTGCGGGGCTATTCTGCAACAGGCCCTAGCTGTTTTTCAAAACAACCCGTTCCACCACGTCGGCCACGTCCTCGCATTTGTCGCAGCATTTCTCGATCTGGTCGTAAAGCTCGGTCCAGATCAGCCGGTCTACCACATTCCCGGACGAGCTGTGCAGACGGCGCATCGCTCTGAGATAGAGTTGGTCGCCCTCCTCCTCAAGCCGGTTGAGGCCGATCACCTTTTCGCGGATGGTTTTTGATTTGCGGAAATTGCGAAACTCCTCCATCAGGCCGCGCAGCTCCGAGCAGCAGTCCATAATCAAGCTGGCAAAGGGGACGACATCGTCGCGCAGCTCCGGCACATCAAACATATAAAGCTTGAGCAGCACGTCCTCAATCGCGTCGGTCACATGATCGATCGCGTTGGACAGGTCGATGATATCCTCCCGATCGATTGGAGTGATAAATTCCTTGAGCAGCAGGCTCATCATATCATGCTTGAACAGATCCGCCGCGTGCTCGATTTTGTGCATCGCGTCGAGCCGGCCGGGCAGCTCCTCCGGCCGATAATGTAAAAGAACCTCATGCAGGTTCTCCGCAGCTTTATAGCTGTAGGAGACCGCCTCGACAAACATTGTAAAATAGTCGTTCTCTTTCCTTATTGCCATGAATTTTCTCCTATTCCAATCTCATCAGAAAATCCGCATAAACAGCCGGGCGATCAAAAATCCAATCAGCCCGCAGCCGGGGAAGGTCAGCCCCCAGGTGAGAACCATGTCCTTCACGACCCCCCAATTGACAGCGGACAGCCGTCTCGACGCGCCAACCCCCATAATAGCGGTTGTCTTGGTGTGTGTGGTGGAAACGGGGATGCCGGTCAGTGAAGAAAGCAGCAGACAGGCAGCGCCCGCCGCGTCGGCGGCAAAGCCCTGATACAGCTCGAGCTTCACCATATCCATGCCGACCGCCTTAATGATCCGATAGCCACCGATCGAGGTGCCAAGCGCCATCACCGCGCTGCAAAGAAACATCAGCCAGACCGGGATGGTAAAGCTCACGGTGCTCTGCTGCCCGTTGGCAAGAAAAATCCCCAGCATAAACACGCCCATAAACTTCTGGCCGTCCTGTGCGCCATGCATAAAGGCCATCGCCGCGCCTCCCGCGATCTGTGCGCCGCCAAAAAAGCGGGTGGTGCGTTGGCGGTTCATCCTGCGGCAGATCCGTTCCACCGCCTTGGTGCTCAGCCAGCCGAAGGAAAATCCCAGCACGGTCGAAAGCCCCAGACCGTAAAGCACCTTGACCCATTCATCGGGGTTGATACCCGCAAGCCCGCTGTGCAGCGCGATGGCCGCGCCCGAAATTCCGGCAATCAGCGCGTGGCTTTCACTGGTGGGGATGCCAAACCACCACGCCACGGTGGCCCAGAGGACAATCGCAACCATCGCCGCGCAGAGCGCGACCAGTGCGTCGGCGCTGTTGCCCCCAAAATCCACCATGTTGAAGACGGTGGTCGCGACGCTGGCATTGACCATCGTCATCACCAGAACACCCAGAAAATTAAAGACCGCCGCCATCCAGATGGCATGTCTTGCGCTCATCGCCCGGGTCGAAACGCAGGTCGCAATCGCATTGGGCGCGTCGGTCCAGCCGTTGACCAGCACCACCGAAAGCATCAGTACCGTTGTAACCGCAAGGACAGGGCTGCGCGTCAGCTCGGATAAAAAGGCCGATAAAGTGATTGTCATCGAACGCCCTCATTTTACACCAACATTACCTGCATTACCTGTTTTTTTCATTATAGTGCAAACGTGCCGAAGTTCCAATGACCTTACACAATTTTTACAAAGCGCGGTTTCTCCGCTGACCTCCGGCGTCAAGGTGGTGAACGCATCGGCGGTCTATGGCGACACCGATTTTGGTGCTGCGAGATTATTGTCTGAGCAAATATTTTTAATGCCATCAAATAAATAACCCCACCCAAGCTGGGCGAGGTTATTCTGTCTCTATTATCCTTCGGGCAAAGTGATATACATCGGTTTGCAGCGATCATTCCAGCCATCATGCAGCACTTCATATACGTTAGACAGCTCGTCAAGCCCCATTTTCTTATAAAATCCAATCGCGTCAGGATCGGCACAAACGACAATATGCCGAATACCAAGAACGCTTCGCCGCAGTTCATCAGCCTTGTCGATAGCAAATCCGATCAGTAAACTCCCGACGCCCTTACGCTCAAAATCAACATCTACAGCTAATTCGGCAACCTCCAAGGACGGCTGTACTATTTTGTGACCGTCTTCATCCTCGCTGATCAGCGACGTCGCGCGTAATGTGATATATCCGGCAATTCGATCGGAAGCTTCCTCCACGAGCAGATGGGTCACGCCAAGGCCCTTTTTCTGATCGCCGATGGCATTGAAGCGGATATATTCACTATAATATTCCGGATGCTTACACGAAGCAGGGCTGACATGAAAGCCCCATGCCAGCCCTGCATTTTTGACCGATAAGATTTGCCATCGAAAATCCATTATTTGTTGTCAGGGCGATACTTTTGAACCGCCTTTTTAATCTCTTCCAATTTCTTCGCGCTGAGTACATTTTCGCTTTTTGCGTCTTTTTTCTTTTTTCCAAAAATATAGGTGCAATTTTGCGTAACGGCGGACATAGTACCGTCTCCTTTCTCTGGAATATCCATTCTGATGCCTTCATTCCCTTTTCGTGTCTTAATGATATCACCTCAGAAATCTCAATTCAATGCTTTCTATCAAATCACGTACAATTTTCTTTAGTTTTGTGCTGTTCTCATTATTCATATGCAGTTCAGGCCGTTTGATGAACATCAAAACATCCACCCATATCATGGATTTCGCAAAATCCTTGCTGAACGAAACCGCCGCAAAGCCCTCGCTTTGCGGCGGTTTTCCCCATCCCTCTCACTCTCCGAGATAAAGCTCCTCTCATTG
>CAZVAV010000065.1:0-8322 GCA_964625135.1 uncultured Oscillospiraceae bacterium
GAATCCACAATTTCAATCGGCAGCGCATAGGTGCCGGGGCCGGTGATATTATTCAGCTTGGCGGTTGCCACCAGCTCCTCCCGCTTGATGTTGCCCACTGTCGCCCGCGGGCCCACCACCTCGACGTCGACGGTAAACTCGCCCTCGGTCACCGGATGCAGGTCAAGCCGGGTCAGATTGCTGTCGGCGGTATCGATGCTCACCGATACATTCGAGACGGTCATCGGAATCATGGTATCGACGTTATAGACGACCATCACCCAGATCATAATTGCGCCAACCACCGAGATCGCGGTGAGAATCGCATTGTTATCGAGCAGATTGCTCTTTTTATTCTTGTTCATTTCTTCACCCTGAAGAACGGGAGCTTCCGTTCGCTTTTCTCTTCATGCTCTTCGATAAAATACCCCTTGAGTTCCTCGGTAAGCTGCTCTCCGGTAAAGCCGCGCCGCAGCTTACCGTTGATCGCCATCGTAATGATACCGGTTTCCTCCGAAACGATCACCACCACCGCGTCGGAGCTTTCGCTCATGCCAAGCCCCGCGCGATGGCGGGTGCCCATTTCCTTGCTGATGGTAAAGTTATCCGAAAGGGGCAGAAAGCAGCCTGCCGCGAGCAGCCGTCCGTTGCGGATGATGAGCGCGCCATCGTGAAGCGGGGAATTCGGGAAAAAAATATTGCCCAAAATCTCAGCGCTTGGCGCCGCGTCGATCATCGTGCCCGTCTTGGCGATCTCACCGAGCTTGCTCTGCCGTTCCAAAACGATCAACGCGCCGATTCTGCGCTTGGAAAGGAAGGTGGACGCCTCCCCAATTGCATCAATGGCCGCCCGCCAGCGGACATTTCCTTCATCGCTGTCCGCGTTGCCGCCAAAGAGCTGCAGATTGGAAAAGCGGGTGCGCCCCACCTGCTCCAGCGAACGGCGCAGCTCGGGCTGAAACACAATCAGCAGCGCCAGTGCGCCGTACTGAAAAATATAGCGGATCAAAAAGCTCAGCGACCGAAGCTGAAGGAGGCTCGACACCGCATAGATGAATACCAGAACGGTCAGCCCCTTGAGCAGCTGCACCGCCCGGGTATCGCGCACCAGCCGAACCGCTTGATACAGCAGATAGGCCACAATGAGGATATCGCAGAAATCGGTCAGTGTAAAGGAACCGAAGATTCCCTTCATGTCATAGAGCAGACTTTCCATCTTCTGCGCCTCCTTTCTCCCGCTTTGGGGAATTGATTTGAAGATAAGCTGCCAAATCAGGCCAAGGAATTCGTTATAAAATCAGGCAGACCGCGTGACTTGCGATCCCCTCCCCGCTGCCGGTAAAGCCGAGTCCCTCCTCGGTGGTCGCTTTAACGCTCACCTGTGCGACATCGATGCCGCAGGCCGTGGCAAGCCGTTGGCGCATCTGTGGCAGATAGGGGGCAAGCTTTGGACGCTGCGCCAGCACCGTTGCATCAAGATTGCCGATTGCATAGCCCTTCTCTTCAAGGAGCTTTACCGCCCTGCAAAGCAGCTCGATGCTGTCTGCTCCACGGTATCGCTCGTCGGTATCGGGAAAATGTCCGCCGATGTCCCCGAGCGCCGCCGCGCCAAGCAGCGCGTCGATGATGCTGTGGGTCAGCACGTCGGCGTCGGAATGGCCGAGCAGCCCCAGTGCATACGGAATCTCAACCCCGCCGAGAATCAGCGGTCGACCCTCGACCAGTCGATGAACGTCATAGCCATGTCCAATCCGCATCACAGCGATTCCCCCTTGAGCATCGCCTCGGCGAGCAGGAGATCCTCCTCGGTGGTCAGCTTAATGTTCCACTCATCCCCCCGGGAGAAAAAGACCGATGCGTCAACCGCTTCGAGCAGCTGGCAATCGTCGGTATATTCCTGCTGTGCCGCCTGATAGGCGCGCAAGTAAAGAGAGCGCTCAAATACCTGTGGGGTCTGTATCCGCATCAGCTCGGAACGATCAAGGGTGCCCGCAACAAAGCCATCGGCACAACGCTTGATGGTATCCTTGACTGGTAGGGCGGCGGTGGCCGCGCCATGCTCGGCCGCGGCGGCAATTGCCGCGGTGATCACCCTCCCGCTGACCAGCGGGCGAGCCCCGTCGTGAACGCAGAGCAGCGAAATTTTCGGCGAAACGGCACAAGCTCCGGCATAAACGGATTGCTGGCGCGTCGCTCCGCCGCGAACCACCTCGCGAACCTTACGATAATTGCCCTCGCGCACCATCGAATGCACGACCGAAAGATTTTCCTCCCGGGTGACAATGATAATTTCATCGATCGCCTCACAGCGTTCAAACGCCTCGATGGTTCGCATCAGCACCGGGATGCCGCCGAGCTCGGCCATCAGCTTGTCAAACCCCATTCGGGACGATCGCCCGGCCGCCGCGATGACCGCGGCGGCGGCGGGAAGCGTCCGGTTTGTTTTGCAGCCGTTTTCCATACCCTTACTACTCCTGTCTTTTGAGCGGCAGAAGCCGCCCGTTCTATCGGGAGGAATGTCCTTCCAGAAGCTGGCGCAGCAGACGCGAAAGCCCGTTCTCGGTTTTGGGAGCGGCTTTTGGCATCGTCTGTGCTAACATCACCGCCCCGCCTGTATGGGCATCCGGCTCATACGTTGGCGGCGCCACGAAAAAATTGTTGGGAAGAGGAATCAGCATCGAAGCAGGGCTCCTGCTGCCGGATCGGAGCTTCGACCGGTTCTGCTGTCGGCACTACCGCCGGTTCGTCCTCTTGCGTTCTAGAGGAGGGATCAGCAGCCTCGATCATCCGATCGATTTCGTCGAGGCGTTGGTTCATGCTGCTCATCAGTCCGGCGATATGCTCCCGCACTGTGGTAAGATCCTCCCGCATTGAGCGCATCTCCCCGGCAATCCGTTCACTGGCGGTGACGGCTGTGGATTTGATTCGGGCTGCCTCCTGCTCAGCCTCCTCCAGAAGCCTTCCCGCGTCCTGTCTCGTTTCGAGCAGGATATCCCCAACCTGAGTTGAGAGCTCCTCGTAGCGCCGCGCCTTATATTCGTAATTCTGCGCCCGCAGCGACAGCTGGCGGGTCTGCTCCTTCTGGGTGCGAAGCTCCCGCTCCTTTTCATCCTGCTGACGCTGCTGCTGAGCCACCGTTCCCTTGAGCGTTTCCACCATGCCGGTCAGATCCCGAATTCGGTCGGAGCTCGCGTCAAGCTGCTGCTCCATTTCGGAAATTTTACCCTCAAAGCCGGCGACCTGCTCGGTCAGCTCACCCCGTGCGCGAGCCATCCCCTCGAGCTGTCCCTCGAGATCGACCGCCATCGACCGGTTCTGCTCCCGCAAGCGGTCAATATAGGAGAGCACCTCTCCTTTGTCAAATCCACCGAAAAAGCTGGTCTTCAAAAGAACCTGCTCTTTGTTTTGCTGCTGGTCTGCCATGACGGCGTCCTCCCCCTGTGGCTCGCCCTTCTGCCGCCCGAAATTGGTCGGCAGAACGCGGAATTTTTCCTTCTGCTTGGCTTACCATAGTATTATAGCATCCTATTGCAGAAATTTCCACAGCCTGTTAAAAAAGTGATGAAGTTCTTTGCTTCCTACAGTCAGTTCTGCCATCCGTCCGATTTACTGCGCGGCAAATCAGAGAATTTTTCTGTACTCACCGCACAGGGGTATTGATAAACGCCTCAAATTCAGGGAAAAACAAATTGTCCCGTAAAAAGACGTAGTTAAACTCATGAAAAATCGGACTTCCCTCGATCTCGAAGAGTTCCAGACCCGGAAAAAGACCCGATTCGGGCACCGCGCGATATAGAAACGAAACGCCCAAGCCCTCCTCGACCAATCGACAGATCACCGGAAAGCTACCGATCTCGATCGTTTTGGAAAAGCTCTCCAGCATATGGTTATGCTGGCGCAGCGCCACCTCAAGGATTGCACGGGTTCCCGAGCCCGGCTCCCGGACGACGAGCGTCTCCCGAAACAGCTCCTCAAACCCGACCGAACGACTCGCAAACGGATGCCCGACCCGGCAGACCCCGGCAAAGCTCGCCCGCTGCATCAGCCGAAAATCGTACCGCGCCTTGTCAAAATACCCCTCAATCAGAGCCAGATCGATCTGCCCGGCCTCCAGCCCGGCAAGTAGATTGCGGGTATTATCAACCGTCAGGGTCAAATTTCGCCCTGACGCATCGGAAAGATAACGGCAAATTTGATCGGGCACGACAAAGTCGCCGATGGTTTTGGTCGCGCCGAGCCGCAGCGGAGGAGGGCTTTCCTCAAGGGAACACAGCCGCTCGCGCAGCCCCTCACTGCAATGGCGCATGGATTTTGCCGCCAGCTCGAGCTGCCGCCCCCGCTCGGTCAGCGAAAGCGTTTTACCCCGGTAGGAAAAGAGCTTGCCGCCGTATTGCTCCTCGAGCCACCGGATGTGATGGGTCACCGCGGGCTGCGTGATGCAAAGCCGCTCGGCCGCTCTGGTATAGCTCATCGTTTCGCAGAGGGTTAAAAAGGATTGCATTCTAAAATCCAGCATAGCCTTCGCTCCTTTGCTCTTATCTATAATTTTAGATTATCGTTTTATAATAATTTATAATTTGATTTTATCATTGGGCGATGTTAAAATCAACCCAACAAAACAAATTTAAGGAGCGAATTGTCATGAATTCTGTTTCCCGCTGTTTGAGCGGCATTCTGGTTGCCGCCTCACTGGCCGTCGCAGCGAAGCTTTGCAGCGCGCTCATCCCTTATGAGCTGATTTCAGCCGGTGTCTTTGCAATGCTGATCGGCATGCTGCTGCACCCGGTCGTCCGACGCTTCGGCTACTGTCAGGAGGGTCTGGCCTTCACCTCCAAGAAAATTCTCAAGGGGTCGATTGTGCTGATGGGAATTACGCTGAGCTTTTCGCAGGTGCTTGAGGTTGGAAAATTTTCGCTGATCGTCATGTGCTTTACTCTCACCGCCGCGTTCGGCTTTGGCAACCTGTTCGGGCGGATGTTTCATATGAACTGGAAGCTCTCGAACCTTATTTCCGCGGGCACCGGCATCTGCGGCGGCTCGGCGATCGCCGCGATTTCTCCGACCATCGACGCCGATGACAGCGACATTGCCTACGCCATCTCGGCGACCTTTCTGTTTGACATCGTCATGGTCATTCTCTTCCCCATCATGGGACGAGCCGCCGGAATGTCCGATATGGGCTATGGGCTTTGGGCCGGAACCGCCGTCAACGACACCTCTTCGGTTGTCGCGGCCGGGTATGCCTTCTCGGATCTCGCCGGACAATTTTCGACTATCGTCAAGCTGACCCGTACCCTTTCGATCGTTCCGATCGTTCTGATCTTCGCCTATGTCAACGAGCGGATCAAAGCCAAAGCCTCCGGAGCATCCGGTCAAAGAGCTCGCGTCTCGATCAAAAAAATCTTCCCCTGGTTTATCCTGCTCTTCCTCGGAATGGTTGCGGTGCGCAGCGTTCTGGACGGCTTTGCCGCTACAGGGGTCATGGGATTGAGCGCTGCCTCGGTCGGCGGGCTTGCCTCGGTGATCTCAAATCTCAGTAAATTCGGCATGGTCATGGCGCTTGGCGCAATCGGCCTGAAGACCGACTTCAAAAACGTGGCAAAAAGTGGATTTGTCCCGATGCTGCACGGCTTTATTATCTCAGCGCTGGTGGTAATCGTCTCGTTCGGGGCACAGGCGATGCTCGGTCAGCTCTAATCATTTCCGGTTTGCGCGGGCGCAGCGGCAAAGGCCGTTACGCCCGCGCATTTGTGGTTTTACCAAAGAAGCCGCACTGTTATTTGATGAAATTCGCCAAAAAAGTTTTACTTTTTACGTTCTCTCTGCTATAATCAAATCTGGCCGCGTGTTCCCGCTGGGAACCGACGGCCCCGATTTTTCGAGTGGGATTTTTTGCCCCGCAAAATTCACCCTCGACGCAGAATGCAAACAGCTTGATCAATACAGAAAGAGGTATTCCCGTGCAGGAACAGAGAAAAGAAAACAAAATGGGCACCATGCCCATCCCCCGCCTGCTGATGTCGATGTCGCTGCCCATCATGGCGTCGATGCTGATTCAGGCACTTTACAATGTCGTCGACAGCATCTTTGTCACCCGTGTCAGTGAGGACGCGCTGACCGCCGTCTCGCTCGCCTTTCCGGTGCAGGCGATGATGATCGCCGTTGCGGTGGGAACCGCCATCGGTGTCAACGCCATCCTCTCCCGTCGTCTGGGCGAGAAAAATTTTGAGGACGCCAACCTCACCGCGGAAAACGGTGTTTTTCTTGCCGTTGTCAGTGCACTGGCCTTTGCGCTGTTCGGCATTTTTGGCGTCAGACCCTTTTTTGAGGCGTTTGTCGAGGAGGGGGCGGTCATGCGGATGGGCGTTTCCTACACCTCGATTGTATCGGTCTTTTCGGCGGGCGTCTTTATCAGCGTCATTGGCGAGCGGCTGGTGCAGGCGACCGGAAACAGCATCTATTCGATGGTCTCGCAGATGGCGGGCGCCATTACCAACATCCTCCTCGACCCCATCCTGATTTTCGGGCTGCTGGGCTTTCCCCGGCTTGAGGTTGCGGGTGCTGCCATTGCCACCGTGGCCGGGCAGTTTGTCTCGATGTTTGTCATCATCTACTTCAACGTCAAAAAGAACTCGGAAATTAAAATGAACGTTCGGGGCTTCCGCCCTAACCGCCGGATTATTCTGGACATCTACCGAATCGGTCTCCCCTCCATTTTCATGCAGGCGATCGGCTCGGTTATGACCTTTGGCATGAACAAAATCCTCATCCTCTTTTCCCAGACCGCCGTCTCGGTCTTCGGCATCTACTTCAAGCTTCAAAGCTTCATCTTTATGCCGATCTTTGGCCTCAACAGCGGAATGATCCCGATCATCGGCTACAACTTCGGCGCGCGGCACCGCTCGCGGATTGTCCACACCATTTGGCTTGGTAACCTCTACGCGCTGGTTATCATGGGGATCGGCGTCGTGATCTTTCAGCTCGCGCCGGAGTGGATTTTGGGCGTTCTTTTTGACGCCTCGGAGCAGATGCTGGCGATCGGCGTCCCCGCGCTGCGGATTATCAGCATTCACTTTCTCCCGGCGGCTGTCTCGATCGTCCTTTCCGGCTCCTTCCAGGCGCTCGGCAAGGGAATGTACAGCCTGATCATGTCGGCCTGCCGCCAGCTTCTGGTGCTGCTCCCCGCCGCCTACCTGCTCGGACGCTTTCTCTCGCTCGACGCCCTCTGGTTTTCCTTTCCGCTCGCCGAGGTCGTATCGCTGCTCATTGCGGTATTCCTTTTCTGGGGGCTTTATCACCGGGAGATCAAGCCGCTGGATCAATAAAACCGGACTTCAATTCTCCTTTTTTCAAAAGAAAAACAAAATGTTGTGTCTCGGTCATTGACACTTCACGAATTTTTGTTATCCTTAAAAGGATGGGACACGGCATCCGGTTCTTCTGGCCGGAGCATGGCCGCCCTATATGAAAAGGGAGGAATTCATATGATTAACAAACAGCGACTGCTCGACTCGTTCCTGGAATACGTTCAGATTGACAGCGAAACCGGAAATGAAAAGGCGATGGCCGAACGGATGGTCGAAGAGCTGCGTGCTTTGGGCGCGACGGTTACCACCGATAACGCCGGGGAAGCGGTCGGCTCCAACGGCTTTAACGTCTATGCGGGCTTTGAGGGAACCCTGCCCGGCGAGACGCTCCTTTTCTCCGCCCATATGGATACCGTTAAGCCCGGCAACGGCGTCCGTCCGGTGATTCGTGACGGAGTCATCCACAGCAGCGGCGATACAATTCTGGGCGGCGATGACAAATCCGGTGTCGCCGGCATCATTGAGGCTCTGCGTTCGATCAAGGAAAGCGGCATCCCCCACCGCAGCTTTGAGGTGGTCTTCACCATCAGTGAGGAGGGCGGTCTGCGCGGCGCCAAAAATCTTGACTACTCCCGCCTGAAGGCTAAGTACGGCATCGCCCTTGATTCCAGCGGCGAGGTTGGCAAGATCGTCACGCAGGCTCCCGGCCAGACCAAAATCCGTGCCACCGTGATCGGCCAAACCGCCCACGCGGGAATCGCCCCCGAAAAGGGCATTTCGGCCATTCAGGTTGCTTCGCATGGCGTCGCCAAGATGAAGCTTCTGCGGATCGATGAAGAGACAACCGCCAACATCGGCGTTTTCAAAGCGGAATATGCCACCAACATCGTGCCCGACAAGGTCTCGATCGTGGCGGAAACCCGCAGCCGCAATCTGGACAAGCTCAACGCGCAGGCTCAGCATATGGTCGAGTGCCTGCAAAGCGCCTGCGACGAATTTGGCGCTACCCTTGAGTGCCATTGCGATACCAACTATG
>CAZVAV010000066.1:0-8054 GCA_964625135.1 uncultured Oscillospiraceae bacterium
CCTGCTGCCGCTCGATAAAAATTTTGTGGTCGGCGGTTTGCTCCAGCGGGCCTTTGCCAACCAGCAGCTCCTCATAAAGCTTTTCGCCGGGGCGAAGCCCGGTTTCAACAATCGGAATCTCCTTGTAGGGCAGATGCCCCGAGAGAGTAATCAGCCGTTCGGCAAGGTCGAGAATTTTAACCGGGCGACCCATGTTTAGGACATAAACCCCCGAGCCGTCCTCCATCGCCCCCGCCCGCAGCACCAGCTGCACCGCTTCGGGAATGGTCATAAAGTACCGAATCATCCGGCGGTCTGTGACGGTGACAGGCCCCCCTTGCTCGATCTGTCTCAGAAAGAGCGGAACCACCGAGCCGTTCGAGCCAAGCACATTGCCAAACCGAACCGCCGCAAATTTGGTCTTGCTTGAGGCACGCATGCTCTGTAGAATCATTTCGCAGAAGCGCTTGCTCGCGCCCATCACGCTTGAGGGATTGACCGCCTTGTCGGTTGAGATGAGGACAAAGCGCAAAGCGCCGTGCCGGTCGGCGGCACGGGCGATCTGCCATGTCCCGAAAATGTTGTTCTTGACCGCTTCGCCCGGACAGTCCTCCATCAGCGGAACATGCTTGTGGGCGGCGGCGTGAAAGACCACCTGCGGACGATGCCGGATAAAAATTTCGTCGAGCCGCCGCTCGTCCTGCACCGAGCCGATTTCAACATGCAGGGGAAGCGTCCCCCGATAGCGGCAGAGCAGCTCCTGCTGGAGCTCGTATACCCCGTTTTCTCCGATGTCCAGCAGCACCAGACTGGAAGGATGGGTGCGGGCGATCTGGCGGCAGAGCTCGGCGCCGATTGAACCGCCCGCGCCGCTGACCAGCACCGATTTCCCGGTTAAAAACCCGACGGCGTGGCGGTCGGGTCGAAGCGCCGTCTCGCGTCCCAGCAGCTGGTCAACCCGAACCCCCTGTTTTCCCAGAGCGCCGGAGCCGTTGCCTGCACTTCGGCGCTTTTTTGGATTTTGTTGCATGATCAGCAGTGAGGCGGCTAAAGCAGGGCAAAGGACGGCGGCTCCGACGGCCAGAACAGCGCCAAAAGCAGATGAGCTACATGGTTTCACCGGCGTCGCCTCTCTTTCTAGCGTTAAAACAATCCTTTATTTTCCAGACAACCCAAAGTATAGAGCCAACCCGGGCCGGATGTCAATCGAAAGAGGAGGAATTTTGCAAGCATACCCGCTGAAAATAATTCCTGACCTGTTGAAAAATTCGACAAGGGCTGGGCTTTTTGATACAAATGAGGTAAAATGGAAAAAGTAAGAGCTGTGCCGCATTTTCTGATGCCGGAAACGGGCGCTGTGGCGAACGGGAAGGAGAATTTTATGGATGATACCATGCTGATTGTTGACGATATGGAAATGAACCGGGATCTGCTCAATGAGATGTTTCAAACCTCTTTTACCATCCTGCAAGCGGCCAACGGGGAAAAGGCTTTGGAGCTCATGGAACGGCACGGCGAAGAAATTTCCATCGTTTTACTCGATCTGTTCATGCCGCATATGACGGGGCTGGAGGTGCTCAGGCAAAAAAACGACAGGGAGCATCTTCGCGAGATTCCGGTTGTGGTCATCACCGCGAGCGATGACGCGGAGGATCAGCTCGAGGCCTTCGCGCTGGGCGCAAACGACTATGTCACCAAGCCGTTTATCGCGGATGTTGTCACATCTCGCGTCAACAATGTTCTGGCCTCCTGCAAAAGGCTTGCCGCGATTTTGCAGGAGCGGGAAGCGCTCCAGTTAAAGGTCGAGCTGGATTTGATGACCGGACTGTATAATAAAATAACCACCGAGGAGCTTGTCGGGGACTGCTTACAGCAGCAGAGCGACCGGCTGCATGCGCTGATGGTATTTGACATTGACAATTTTAAGCTGGTCAACGACATCGACGGACATCTGGTTGGGGATCACACGATACGGATTATCTCCGACTTAATCGCAAGCCAGTTTCGCAAAGCAGACATCGTGGGAAGAATCGGCGGTGATGAATTTGTCGCGCTGATGACCGATCTTCCTTCCAAAGCGATTGCGCGGCAAAAGGCACAGGATATTGTGCGTTTGCTTAAGTACAAGCCGAATCTTACCATTCCCGCCAATGTTTCGATCAGCGTGGGACTGACCTTCAACGAACGCAGGAGCATCGATTATCACACGCTGTTCGAGCAGGCGGACGGCTCGCTCTATCGCTCGAAACAGACGGGGAAGGGCAGGGTGACCGAATACGGCGCAAAGCAGCAGGAGGAGATGCAAAGAGAAAAGCCCTCCATCCTGCTGTGCAGTCGGAATCAGGGAGTTTACAGCGCAATCCTAAGCGTGATCGGGGAAGAGGGGGACGTCGTTGAACTGGGCAGCCTTGAGCAGCCGGTGCAGTCGGTGCTGGAAATTCCGACGGCCATCTCGCTTTTCTATGTGGATGTTTCGGACACCTGCGACGACGGCGCTGCTGTGTGGAGCCGGTTAAAGCAATGGAAAGCACTATGGGACATTCCGAAAATTGCCATCTGTAAGGAAAGCAATATGAAGCAGTACCAAAACGCGATCCTGGCAGGGGCGGTCGATATTCTATCAGTGCCCATCGACCCGCATCAGGCGAGAAGGAGAACAGAAAGGCACTTAAAGGGCTGATGGCTCGCGAAGAACCCATACCGTGCCGGTGCTTTGAGAGAGGAAATTTCCATGAAAAAAACAAGACGATCCCTTTGTTGTCTCATGGCATTGCTATGCGCTGTGCTTTTGGGTGCGGTTCGGGTCGGAGCCGCCCAAAAGCAAACGGTCAATGTCGGGTACTATCTGTACGATAACTTTCAGGAGCGAAGCAGCGACGGGGAATACAGCGGGTATGCTTATGATTACTACAAGCAAATCGCAAAATATACCGACTGGCAGTACAATTTCAAGCTGGATGGCATTGCCGATTGCTTCCAGATGCTGCTGAGCGGAGAAGTCGACATGATGTTTGGCGTTGACCCGGACGCGCTGCCCGAGGGGATGCTGCTATATTCGGAGTATCCGGTCACCACCACGCAGGCGGAGCTTTACGCCCGGGGCGAGGACGACACGGTTTACTATGAAAGCTACGAGGAGTTTGACGGCAAGCGCGTCGCGGTGCTCAAGGGCAACAACCAGACCCCCAAGCTGATCGACTATTGCAACAAGCATAATTTTGAGCTTGAGCTTGTGGATACCTATACCCAGCTGTCCGAAATGGAGCAGGCTCTGGCCGACGGCTCGGTGGATTTGATTTTTTCGAGCAACGTCAGCAAAATGGGCGACGTAAAAATTGTTGCAAAATTTGAAATCGTCAATCTCTATCTGGCGGTGACCCCGCAGCGCGCGGATTTGCTCGAGCAGCTCAACGATGCACTCTGGCAGATTCAAAACATCAATCCCGGCTTTTCCAATGAGCTCGCAAAAAAATACGGCAACGTGAGTAAGACCGTAATTCCGGCATTTTCCAAAAGCGAACTGGAATTCATTGAAGCAAAGCCCGAGATCGCGGTCATTATTAACGCCGACTGGCAGCCGATTTCGTGGTACAACCAGAAGCAAGGGCGGTGCGAGGGCATCGCGGTCGACCTGTTCCGGAAGATTTCCGAGCACAGCGGCCTGCGCTTTCACTATTACACGATGGAGGAGTTTGCGGCACAGGAGAAGCAGAACCCCGACATCAGCAAATATGCGATGATGCTGTTGAGCAATGACAACCACTGGGGGGACTTAAAAAACGTATACCTGTCGAATACCGTTTTAGACTCGCCGGTTGTCATGATTTCCAAGTCTCAGGCGCTCGACATGAACACCGCAAGGATTGCGATGCCCAAGGAGTTTTATACCACATGGCGGTTAAGCCGACAGGTTGCCCCCGACCGCATCACGCTCTATGATACCGTGGAGCAGTGTCTCGACGCGGTGGCAAAGGGCAAGGCCGAGCTCACCTATGTCAATCATGTGGTTGCCAACCACTACCTGCCGTATGTGCAATATCGCAGTCTCTTTGCACTGACGATGACGAATTTTTCTGAAAATTTGGCGATTGCCATCAATCAGGACGCGGGGCGTGACCTGCTGTCGATTGTCAATAAATCGCTCCTGTCGATCTCGGAGGAAGAGATCAACGGCTTTATCATGAAAAACAGCATCATGGATGACGACTATAATCTTAATCTGCTGGCGTTGGGCGGGAGTATTTCCTCGATCGCGCTGTTTGTCATTGTCATCCTCAAGCTGTTTTATGACAAAAGGCAGAACCGCCTGCTCAGCCAGAAAAACGCCCAGCTTTCCGACGCCGTCAAGCAAGCGGAGCAGGCAACACGAGCGAAGTCCCAGTTTCTGTCCCATATGAGCCACGAAATAAGAACCCCGATGAATGCGATTGTCGGCCTGACCTCTCTGGCGCAGAACATTGGGGAAAATCCGCCCAAAACACAGGAATACCTCGCGAAGATCGATACCTCGTCCAAGCTGCTGCTTTCGATCATCAACGATGTCTTGGATATGTCGGCAATCGAAAGCCAAAAGCTGCAAATTGCCAACACGACGTTTGATTTCAAAAGCTTGGTGCTTTCCATCTCAAACCTGTACTATACGCAATGCAGTCAGAAGGGAATTTCCTTTCAAATCCGCTGTTCGGAGCTTTGTCCCGAAGCGCTGGTTGGCGACGCACTGCGGGTGAATCAAATCCTGTTGAATCTTCTGTCGAACGCTTACAAATTTACAAAGCCGGGCGGGGAGATTACCGTATCGGTCGCGCCCACCACCCAAAAGGAAAAGAAAATCTTTCTGCGGTTTATCGTGTCGGACACCGGCTGCGGCATGTCACAGGAGATGCTGGGTCGCCTGTTTGAGCCCTTTGAGCAGGAGAGCGCCAATACCGCGCGAAATTACGGAGGAAGCGGGCTGGGCATGTCGATCACGAAAAATTTGATTGACCTGATGCAGGGCGCGATTAAGGTGGAATCCGCCGTCGGCAAGGGTACGACCTTTACCGTGGATTTGCCCTTTGGGAAAAGCGACGAGGTTCTTGTGGCCGATCCCGATCAGCTGCGGGATTTGCACGTTTTGATTGTGGATGACGAACGGGATCAGCGGTCGTATGCGGCCAGAGTGCTGCAAAGCATGGGCGTTAGCTTCGAGACGGTTGCAAGCGGCGCGCAGGCGATCGCCGCCATTGAGGAGGCCGCACGTAAAAACTTCTGCTACGATGTATGCCTCATGGATTGGAAAATGCCCCGGACGAGCGGTCTCGAGGCCGTCCGCGAGATTCGCAGCATCGCATCCGCGGATACGTTGATCATTGTTGTTTCGGCCTATGATGTGTCGGAGCTTCAGGAGGAGGCGAAGGCCGCCGGGGTCAACACCGTGATTGCAAAGCCGGTTTTTCCGTCGGTGCTGTTCAATACTTTGATGTCGATCAAGGAGAAATCAAAGACGGCGCAGGACGAGCAGAACGAGGAGTACAGCTTCGTTGGCAAACGCGTTTTGCTTGCGGAGGACTTTGCGCTCAACCGGGAGGTCGCCCTCGATCTGCTGGAGGTGGTGCATTTGCAGGCTGACTGCGCGGAGGACGGCCGACAGGCGCTCGATCTGTTCCTGCGCTCGGCAGAGGGCGCCTACGATCTCATTTTAATGGATGTTCAAATGCCTGAAATGGATGGCTACGAGGCGACAAGGCGGATTCGAGCCTCCGAACATCCACAGGCAAAAACCATTCCGATCTTTGCCATGACCGCCAATGCGTTTTCCGAGGATGTTTCCGCCGCGTTGTCCGCGGGCATGAATGGGCATATCGCAAAGCCGATTGATACCAAGGCGCTGTATGCTTTGCTCAAGCAATATCTGTAGAAAGGGATGCCGGATGAATATTGAAAAATTAAAGCGTGCGGGGATTGAATACGAGGAGGGCTTGGCTCGTTTTATGGGGAATGAGGCGCTTTATAAAAAATACTTAAAAAAATTCCCCGTGCTCCCGCTGTATGACGAAATGAAGCAGGCGATTTCGCGGCACGAGCTGGAGGCGGCCTTTCAGGCGGGACACCAGCTCAAGGCGTTTGTGGGTAACCTCAGCATGAACACCTTTTTGGGCATTTTGCAGGAGCTGACCAATCGACTGAGACAGAACGACGACGAGGGGCTGTCCTCCCTGACCGCGCAATTGGATGATCTGCACGAGCAGCTTTCGAGCGTGATCCTCGAAGAGGTTGACTAATACGATCGAACAAAAAACGGCTTTGACTTATGCGCGCATAAGTCAAAGCCGTTTTGGCCTACTGAATCGATTTAGCCGCCCACGTTGATCAGCTCGCTGCCCTCAAGGGCCTTGTTGATCGCGGTGGAGAAGTACTCTTCAAAGGTGTCGGGACGATCTCCGCTGTCCAGCGCGTTATATTCCTCGTTGAGGGTGTAGTAGTAGAGATCGGCGGTGTGTTGCAGCCAGAGCGGACGCTCAAGCGACTTCAGATAATCGTCAAGGGTGGCTCCGTGCTCGTCGCAGATTCGGGTGAGCTCCTTGACAAGCAGCTCCTGCTCAAGGATCGCCTGACGGTAGCTTTCAAGCGTCTGGGCAAAGTCGCCGCTGTCGATCGCTTCCCCGCGCGCTTCGAGCGCACGCAGGGCGAGCTCGCCCTCCTGAAGGAAGGAGGCGGCCTCGACCCGGCTCGATGCCGCGGCATATTCAATATATTCCCGACCCGAATCGGTCAGAGGAAGCTCGATCTCGTCGAAGGTGCCCAAAAGCGTCTCGCTGTCGCTTTCGAGGGAAAGACGGGCGTCGTATTCCTTTGAATATTCGGACATCTTCTGAGAGGCCGCCTCAAAAATCTTCTGCTGGCGCTCCTGCTCGGCGGTTACCTCGGCTTCGCCGTCCTCCGCGCCCGAAGAAGCGCTCTCGGGCAGCTCGGCAGCCGGAAAGTCCTTCTCCAGCTCCTGCTGGAAGTGGTTCCCGAGCAGGTTGACCAGATACTGCGGGCGGTAGGTCTCGGTCAGAGCGCCCGACATCTGCTCCTCGGTCAGTCCGCTGACCTCGCCGACCATCGGGAGGTTCTGAAAGATCGTGGGGCTGTAGTAGTAGGCCATCAGCATCTCCTGCGAGGCCATCTGCTGGAATGCTTCCTCGTCGACCTCGACCCCGAAGTTCTCCTCAAGGTCGTAGCGAACCGCAGCAGTCAGTCCAAGATTCTGCCGCGCCGAATAGCGGGCAACCCCCTCGGTGACGTCGAGATAGAGCCGGTAATTTTCGTAGGTGATGTCGCCGCCCGGTGCGCTGATCAGCACCATATCAGGGTCGGGATTCTGGTAGGTATAGACGGGAACATAGGGTTCGGCGGCAGTGCCACCCGCCTCGTCCGAGGCGGAGGACGAAGCGCCGCCGCCGGCGCACCCGGCCAGCAGCGAGATGGCCGTGATCAGGGCAAGGGGTTTTATCCATTGTTTCATCGTTTTCATTTCACCATTCTCCGCGCAAAATATCGGTTGATGCCCCGCCGCGCGGAAACGAGGCAGACAAAAGCAATCCGTCCGGTTGGCCGGACGGCTGTCTGCAACAGTATAGCACAAATCGGGACAAGGGAAATGAAAAAACTATGAAATTTCGTTTGGGAAATCTCTCCGCCGTCGGTTGACAAATTTTCAGCGATCGACTATACTGATTTCAAAATTAGAAACGAACCAGCTCGACCGCCGGGTTATGCTGGTGCTCGTCCTGTTTTATTCCGTTAGGCCCCGGGGATACTACCCCGGAAAGGAATAAAATTGGGGCGATTTTTTTGTGATCGGAGGAAATTTGATGACCCGACCCGACTCGGTGCTGCCCCTTTTCGCCAAATATGTCTCCTTCAATATCTTTGGAATGATCGGAATCTCCTGCTATATCCTTGCTGACACCTTTTTTGTCGCGCGCGGGGTCGGGGCGCAGGGGCTGACCGCTTTGAATCTGGCGCTTCCCGTTTACAGCCTGATTCACGGGCTTGGCCTGATGATCGGCATGGGCGGCGCGACCCGCTACGCCATTGCGAAGGCCGCCCGA
>CAZVAV010000067.1:0-8045 GCA_964625135.1 uncultured Oscillospiraceae bacterium
GATCAAGGTTTCAAATCCATTGTAACCTGAATGCTCCGACGGGTTCCGCCGAGCGCTGAGAAATAGGCCTCCGCCATGCCCTCGCCGCCATCCGCCATCGGAATCTCGCAGATCTCCGCTTGCGGGAAATAGCCCTGAATCACCCTTTTCTCGATCGCACAGACCTGAGCAACGCTTAGCGTACCTTTAAATCGGGAGCAATCAGAATCTTTTTCACAGCGCTCATCCCCTTTTTCTTTATCGATTCACAACATTAATCGGGCTGCCCGCAAGATACGCCGACAGATTCTCTGCCGAGGTATCCATGATGCGTTGGCGGCTCTCCTTAGGAGCCCACGAAATGTGGGGCGTGATAATGCAGTTTTTCGCCTTGAGTAGCGGGTTATCACCACGAATCGGCTCGGTCGATACCACATCCAAACCAGCAACGGCGACCTTTCCGGAATTTAGAGCATCCGCCAGATCCTGTTCGACAACAATCTGACCTCGGCTGTTGTTGATGATGATAACGCCGTCCTTCATCTTTGCGATATTATCCTTGTTAATCAGTCCCTCGCTAAAGGGCAGCAGCGGCATATGTACCGCGATCACGTCCGATTGAGAAAGCAGCGTCTCAAAGCCCACGTACTCAACGACCTTTTTACCCGCCTCACTGGGATAGGGGTCATAGGCCAGCACCTTCATGCCCAGAGCGCCCGCGATGGTCGCTGTGTTGATCCCGATTTTTCCACAGCCGATGATGCCCATCACCTTGCCGTCAAGCTCAATCAGTGGGTAATCCCAGTAGCACCAATCAGCACAATTTTCCCAGTTTCCCGCATGGACGGAATCGTTGTGGTGTCCGATGTGGTGGCAGATCTCGAGCAGCAGCGCGATGGCAAACTGGCTCACCGAGCGTGTGCCGTACACCGGAACATTACTGACCGGAATGCCCTTTTCCTTTGCATAGGCGATATCGACCACGTTGTAGCCGGTGGCCAGCACGGAAATGAATTTGAGTGCGGGGCAGGCGTCGATCACTCGCTTGGTAATCGGCGTTTTATTGGTATACACCACCTGCGCGTCGCCGATGCGGGCAATCGCTTCCGCCTCCTCGGTCAGCGAGGTGCGGTCATAGACCGTGACCTCTCCAAACTGCCGCAGCGCGTCCCAGCTCAGATCGCCCGGATTTTCGGTATATCCGTCTAACACAACAATTTTCATGTCTTTGTCTCCTCTCATCAATCCTGTGTAATGACACAGGGGTGCTCCGGAATTTTGATTTGGTGACCGCTGAAATTGCCGTCGATTACCTCAAAGGCGTATTTTGCAGTTTCCAGCAGCTGATCAAAATCAATACCGGTATCATAGCCGCATTTGTTGAGCATATAGACCAAATCCTCGCTCGAGGTATTGCCGGACGCACCCGGCGCAAACGGACAGCCGCCCAAGCCGCCAATTGCCGCCTGCACGCTGTCCGCACCTGATTGCAGCGCGACATAGCTGTTGAGCAGTCCCATATTTCTTGTGTCGTGGATATGGACGTTAAACTCGTTATCGGGAAATTCCTTCTTTACCGCAGCAAAGACCTTTTCGATCTGTGCCGGGTAGGCCACGCCGACCGTGTCACAGAGGGTAAACGCGTGGATGCCCAGTGCATCGATGCGCTCCACCAGCTTGAGCAGCGCGTCCACGCCCATCTCCCCCTCAAAGGGGCAGCCAAACACGGTGGCAATGTCCTGTGTGATCTTAACATCGGGAAACGCCTCGCGAATCCGATGAATCTCCTCGATCGATTCGTCGCGGGTACGGCGAACATTGTTCTTGTTGTGAGACTCGCTAAGGCTCATGACCGGGGTAATCTCGCGAAGCCCTGCCTCAACTGCCGTCTGCGCGCCCCGGAAATTCGGCACCAGAGCGAAGAAGCTGACATCGGGATACTTTTTCAGCGCGGTAGAAGCCACTATTGAGGCATCCACCATCTGCGGAATGGCCTTGGGACTCACAAAGGAGGTACACTGGATTTTTTTGTAGCCTGCCGCAACCAGTCCGTCGATGATCTTGAGCTTGGTTTCGGCAGGAATATATTCCTTGACATTTTGAAAGCCGTCTCTCGGCCCGATTTCTACCACATTGACCTTTTGTTTCATCGTATTGTTCCTTTCAATTTTCTCAAAGAATCCCTTCCTGACGAAGCTGTGCGACCTGCTCGGCGGTATAGCCCAGCTTTTCTGCAAGAAGCTCCTCGCTCTGCTGTCCGAGCAGCGGCGCGGGGCGAAACTCCTCGATGGGATGGTTGGTCAGCTTGATCTGGTTTCCGGTAAGGTGCAGCTTGCCGATGGGATGATCGCATTCCACAAACATCTTGCGGGCGCCCGCAATATGGGGGTCCTTGGTGACCATTTCAATCGTGTTGATCGGTGCGGCGGGGCAGCCAACGGCCAGCAGCGAATCCACGACCTCCTCGATGGTGTGCCGCATCGTCCACGCCTCCACGATCGGCTGAAGGTCGGCGTGATTCTTGACACGCTGCAAGTTGCTGTTAAAGCGGGAATCCCGCTCGAGCTCGGGCTGCTCCATAACGCCGCAGAGCAGATGGAACAGCTTGTCGTTGCCCGCCGCAATGACGACATAGTTGTCGTGTCCCTTGGTGCGGAAGGTGTCGTAGGGATAGACCGCCTCGTAACGGTTGCCGATTCGCTCGGGAACGCGTCCGGTGCAGAGGTAGATCATGTTGATGATCTCGAGTGCCGACACCATGCCGTCCACCAGAGAAATATCGACCTTTTCTCCCATACCGGTTTGCAGCTTGTTGGAATAAGCCGCCAGTACGCCGATGGCACAGTTAAGACCGCCCACCACGTCGGCGATTGCCGTGCCGGTTCTGGTGGGTGCGCCGCCCGGCCAGCCTGTCGTGCTCATCAGTCCGCTCATCGCCTGACCGACGATGTCATAGCCCGCTCTCTGGCTATAGGGGCCGTAATGACCAAAGCCCGAAACGCAGCCGTAGATGATGCCGGGGTTGATTTTTCGAAGCTCCTCATAGCCCAGACCAAGCTTGTCCATCACACCCGGACGGTAATTTTCGAGCACAACATCGCTCTGACGTACCAGCTCCTGAAAAATCTCCTTTCCCTTTTCGGTCTTGAGATTCAGCGTCATCCCGCGCTTGTTGCGGTTGAGAGTCATGTAATAGGCGCTCTCGCGCAGACCGTTTCCCTCGACCATCGGCGCATTGCCGCGCGAATCGTCCCCGCGCCCGGGAAGCTCGATCTTGGTGACCTCCGCCCCCATATCAGCCAGCAGCATTCCACAGTAGGGACCAGCGAGTACTCGTGTCAGATCAAGCACCTTGCAGCCCTTGAGCAATCCTTGATGATTCATAAAAACATCCTTTCTATCCTGCGAAGCATCGCATTTTGTTTCATGATCTGTTAATTGCAAATGCTGTGCCATATGCCATAAGAAGGCAGGAGAAAATTGCAGGCGGCAATTTTTCTTAAAAATGCCGCCTGTTCTTTTCTGTTTTCATTCATTTTTACATATTGCAAAGGCAAAGTGACGCCCAATATTCAGAAATTAGTGAAAAATCGTGAAACACCTTGCCTGCATTTCCATAAAAGAAAAGAATGTGTTCCATTTGGTTTCGAATTGTATTACAATAGAAACAAATGACAGAAACGCACTGAAAAGGGAGGCCCCGTCATGGTGAAACATACCGTGCCCGAAATTTGTCTGCTTGCACCAACCGATGCCATGCTTGCCTGTGCAGCACAGCTTGTGCACAGCCGTAATTTAGAAATCGGACTTTTCCGCGCCGATATTGAGACAATCAAGCAGACAGCCACCGAGCTGTCCGCACAGGGCGCAACGATTTTTATCAGCCGGCGCGGCGCTTCCCGCGTGTTGGAGTCCTTTTATCCCAACCACGTTGTCAGCGTCGGAAGTCCGCTGCCGGATTTTATTCCCGCCATGGAGGCAGCCGCCAAGCTCAAGGGGAAGATTGCTTTTTTTAATCACCGTTCCAACCGCCCCGATGTACGTGCCATGTGCTACCTGCTGCATCTCGACGCCCTGTTCTATTCCTTTAACACCGCTGAGGAATGCCAGCAGCGGGTGCGGCAGGCCAAGCAGGCCGGAGCGGTGCTGTGTGTTGGCGGCGCCGATGCCGTGCGCTATGCCGAACAGCTCGGTATGAAGCATTGCATTATCGAAAGCTCCGAGCAATCGATTCTCGACGGAATCGCCCGCGCGCAGCAGATGCTGCACATCGAAAAGGCGGCGCAGGAAAAGCAGCTGTCTCTCCGCGTTCGCCTGGAACGCTATGAAACGGTGCTTCGCTATACCCACGATGCGATTATGGCGATTGACGAACATGGCAACGTGGATGTAGTCAATCCGCAGGCAGAAAAGCTGCTGAGAAAATCGCGTGAATCAATTCTGGGAAAGCCGGTTGAAACGGTGATTCCCAACACCAAAATGCGTCAGGCACTCGAAGAACAGCAGGTGGAATTGGATCAGCTGATGGAGATGGGAAGCACAATGGTGACCACCAATCGGGTGCCGATTCTGATCGATGGGGCGGTCAGAGGTGTTGTCGCTACCTTTCAGGATGTAAAAGCTTTGCAGGCAAGTGAAAAGAAAATACGTTTGAAACTCTATGAAAAGGGCTTGGTCGCCAAGTATACCTTTTCCGATATTAAGGGGCAGAGCGACTCTTTGAAAAAAAGCCTTGCAATGGCGCAAAAATACGCCCGCTCCAGCTCTACCATTCTCATTCACGGCGAGACGGGAACCGGAAAAGAACTGTTTGCACAAAGCATTCATAACGCGAGCACCCGCGCAAAAGGCCCTTTTGTTGCGATCAACTGCGGCAGTCTTCCGCAAAATCTGCTGGAGGCCGAGCTGTTCGGCTATGCGGAGGGCGCCTTTACCGGTGCGCTGAAGGGCGGAAAAATGGGGCTCTTTGAGGTTGCCCACGGCGGCACGATTTTTCTCGACGAGATCGGCGAAATGCCGTTGGAAACACAGGTTCATCTGCTGCGCGTTCTACAGGAAAAAGAGATCCGACGTCTGGGCAGCGACACCGTGACGCCGGTGGACATCCGCGTGGTGACGGCTACCAACCGCGATTTGAGAAAGATGATTGCTCGGGGCAGCTTTCGCGAGGATTTATACTATCGTATCAATGTTTTGAATCTTGAAATTGCCCCGCTGCGGGAACGCAGGGCAGATTTGCGAGAAATTGCGA
Source organism: uncultured Oscillospiraceae bacterium (assembly GCA_964625135.1). GTDB lineage: Bacteria > Bacillota > Clostridia > Oscillospirales > Ruminococcaceae > Yanshouia. The sequence goes on from CAZVAV010000067.1 coordinate 5,231, forward strand.
TGGATGCGTTTCACAGCTTTTTGGGAACCGATTTGAAGCACGAAACAGTCATTCATCATTTTATTGAGAGAATGCAGAGTTACAGCTGGCCGGGCAATGCCCGCGAGCTATGCAATATGGTGGAGCGAATCTGCGTCCTGCTGACACAGGGCGAGAATCCGGCAGAGGTGATCGATTATGTGCAGAATCTACTGTTTGCCCAGGATGTGGACGAGCTTGGCAGAACGCCGCAGCCCGCACAAATCGAAAATGCGCCCCTGCCGCCTTTGCACGATGTAGAGGCGTGGCAGCGGCAGCGCATTTTGGCAGCCCTTCGGGAAAACAATTACGAGATGACCAATACGGCAAAAAGTCTCGGCATCGGCCGCACTACCTTATGGCGTCGGATGAAAAAGTATCAAATTAAGCTTTAATTCAACTGAATCGCAGCTAAGACAGGCGCTAATTACAGAGGCAACCGTCTTTGGGCAGGAAATCCTGTCAAAAGGCAGTTGCCTCTTGTGTCGTGACATGAGTAATCGGTTGCTGGTTACAGTATGAAACATCAATGTTTCATAATCGGAACTTTAGGAAACAAAAAGGAACTCAGCGTCTTTTACTTGACAAAATTTGATGTTGTAAGGAATTGTCACTGATATGATGTTTTGTAATATTGCACAATAGGATTTTATCAAATTTATTTGAAACGACATTTTTCTGTTTAGCAAAGAATAAATGTCGAAGTCTAAGGGAAGTTGGCACATCTCCTGCAAAGTAAATCTTACAGGACAAGGGTCTTCACAATTAGAATTACAGCAAGGAGAACGATATGGGGTACACTCTCGCACAAAAGATCATTCAAAGTCATTTGATTTCAGGAGCTATGACAAAGGGTGAACAGATTGAAATTAAAATCGATCAGACACTCGCACAGGACTTAACCGGAATTTTGGTCGCCCAGTTTATCGGAGCAGTCAATCCCAAGGCGCTGCGCACTGAAAAAACGGTATTTTACTGCGATCATAATGTCATTGCCGCCACCAGTGAGGCGGCGGACGACCATCTCTTCCTGCGCACAACTGCCGAGCGATACGGAGGCTGTATTTCCAAGACCGGAAACGGCATCTGTCATTTTCTTCATTGTCAGCGCTTTGCGGCGCCGGGACGTACTCTGCTGGGCAGCGACAGCCATACCCCTACCTCCGGTGCGGTAGGTATGCTTGCAATCGGCAGTGGCGGACTGACAGTAGCAGAGTGTACGATGGGAGAGGGCTTCAAGCTGACCACTCCCCTTATGATGCAGGTTGAACTGACGGGAAAGCTTCGCCCCGGCGTAGCGGCAAAGGATGTTGCGTTGGAAATCATGCGGCTGCTCACTGTGAAGGGTGGCCGTGGGTATATTCTTGAATATACAGGAGACGGTGTAAGCACTTTATCCGTTTCGGAGCGCGCCACCATTGCCAATATGAGCGTTGAAACCGGAGCCTTTACCGGAATTTTTCCGGTGGACGAACAAACGCGTTCCTTTCTGCGGGCGCAACAGCGCGAAGATGACTATATCGAGCTTGCAGCGGATGCGGATGCGGTATACGACAAAACGCTCCACATTGATCTCTCAAAACTGGAACCTCTTGTCGCCAAACCACATATGCCCGATCATGTTTCCACCGTTGCTCAGGCAGGCAGTGTAATTCCCAATAGTGTCTTTATTGGAAGCTGTACCAACGGAAGCTATCTGGATATTGCCCGTGCTGCCCGTATCTTGAAGGGACGCAAGGTCAACAAGCACATTGATCTTACCATTGGACCGGGCAGCAAGCAGGTGCTGGCACAGCTGATTGAAGAGGGCATCATTCAGGACTTGGTTCATGCGGGCGCCCGCATCATCGAATGCGGCTGTGGCCCCTGTATCGGAATCGGTCAGGTGCCCTGCTTTCAGGGGATAGCCGTGCGCACCTCGAATCGAAACTTTCCCGGTCGCAGCGGCACAAATGATGCCTCGGTTTATCTGGTCAGTCCTGAAACTGCTGCGGCGACGGCCGTGAACGGTTATTTGACCGATCCACGGACGCTGATATCCGTGGGCATGATGGACGGTTTGGAGGAACCGAAAACCTGCCCGGTTGACGATTATGGAATCATCACCCCAAGGGATGTACCCACCTCTGAAAAAATTCAGGTCATTCAGGGCCCCAATATTTCGGATTTACCCACGCGTGGTACAGTACGGGAAGAAATTACCGGACGGATCAGCCTGAAAGCAGGCGACAACATCACCACCGATGACATTGTGCCCTCCAATCCCGATACGATCAAATATAATGCTAACATTCCTCGAGTAGCGGAATACACCTTCACCTATGTTGACCCTGATTTTGTTGGGCGTGCGCGAGAAATGAAGCATTCCGCCATTGTCGGTGGCGACAACTACGGTCAGGGTTCGAGTAGGGAATCTGCCGCCCTTTTGCCGATGTATCTGGGAGTAGAGGTTCTGCTAGTCAAATCCTATGCGCGAATCCATAAGGAAAATCTATTTAACTATGGGATTATCCCGCTGGTGTTCTGTGATCCGCTCGACTATGAGCACATTTCGGTCGGCGATGATTATGTGATTCATAATGTGAAGCAGAGCATCGAATCCGGCGAGTTTGTATTGGAATTTCCAGCAAAGGGCCTTCAAATTGCCGCTCGGCTGGAGGCTTCTGAATTTGATAAAAAACTTTTGCTTTTAGGCGGCGCTCTCAACTATCTGATGAGTAAAAATTAAAAAAGTTCCAGAAGAAAAGCCTGCAAATAAAAAGTCAACCCCAAATTCAGAAATAGCGACAACGAGGAA
>CAZVAV010000068.1:0-4106 GCA_964625135.1 uncultured Oscillospiraceae bacterium
TGACCCTCGTGCTGCCCCTCAACGAGGCGGCGGCGGGCGGCGACGAGCCCGAGGGGTCGGGCAAGTTTATCACCGCCTTCTTCCGCAATCCGCGGATTAACGACGCGGTTTCCGACCTGCTCGGTGCGCGGGACGGCCTGATGATCGGCATCTGCAACGGCTTCCAGGCGCTGGTCAAGCTCGGCCTTGTGCCCTACGGCAAAATTGTCGAGCCGACCGACACCGCTCCCACTCTGACCTTCAACAGAATTGGCCGCCACCAGTCGAAGCTGGTCGCGACCCGCATCTGCTCCAACCGCTCTCCGTGGCTGATGTACACCAAGGTTGGGGATGTCCATATGGTTCCGATTTCCCACGGGGAGGGGCGCTTTGTGGCTCAGTCCGCCCTGATCGAGCAGCTTGCAAAGAACGGCCAGATTGCCGCGCAGTATGTTGACCTCGGCGGTGCGCCGACGCTGGATACCGAATTCAATCCCAATTTCTCCGACTGCGCGATTGAGGCGATCACCTCGCCCGACGGTCGCATCCTTGCAAAGATGGGGCATTCGGAGCGCTACGGCGAATTTGTCCACAAAAATATTCCCGGCGAGAAGGATCAAAAGCTCTTCCTCGGCGCCGTACACTATTTTACCAAGTAAACAACTCTTCACATGCCGTCGGGGTCATCCCGGCGGCATTTTTTTGTCTTTGGGAAATCCTTGCAACAAAAGTCCTTGATTTTTCTACTAAATTGATAACCGTCATCCGCGAATTTTCAACAACCGAACAGGAGAATTGTTATGAAACAGCATCCGTTTTCTGTCCTGCCGTTGCTGCTGGCGCTTTGCCTGACCCTTACCGCCTGCGGCGCGAGCAGCAGCGTCGCCTCGTCTGCCCCGGCGGCAGCCACCCCCGGCAGCAATTCCATGCTGACAGCAGCCGAAATGGAGGAGGTGGGCATGGTCGAGCTGGCAGCCGATGCAGCCGCCGCCCCAATCGCTGCGGGCGGTCAAAGCAACGCCGCTCCGACTTCTCCCGTTGACAGCCGCAAAATTGTCCGCGACGCCGAGCTTTCGCTTGAAACCAAGGAATTCGATCAAGCGATTGCCTCACTCACCGCGCTGGTGACCGATCACGGCGGATATCTCCAGAACCAGAGCATACGAGGCCGCAGCATGTATCAGGAGGGCTACAGCCGCCGCGCTTCGATGACCGCGCGCGTCCCCGCCGACCGGCTTGACGCGGTGGTCAACGCCGCCGGGGGCATCTGCAATATCGTTTCCCGCGAGTTTTCCGCCGACGACATCACCGACCGTTACTTTGACAGTGAGGCACATCTTCGCTCCCTCGAGCTTCAGGAGGAGCGGCTGCTCGAAATTCTGTCAAAGGCGCAAAGGCTCGAGGACGTCATTGATCTGGAGCAGGCCTTGTCCGAGGTGCGCTATCAGATTGAAGCGCTGACTGCCTCGCTGCGCCGAATGGACAACCAAGTCGCCTACTCAACCTTAAGCCTTGAGCTGACCGAGGTAGTGGAGTATCAGCCGTCAATCGGCCAGTCAAAATCCTTTGGCGAACGAATTTTCGACGCATGGGGCCGCTCCTGCGCCCGCATCGGCTATATTGCCGAGGGGCTGCTCTTCTTCGCGATTGAATCGCTGCCGAGCATCCTGCTCTTCCTCGGACTGCCGATCCTGCTCCTTGTTCTGCTGCTTCGCGCGGTGCGCCGTCGCAAAAAGCCCCTCTCCCCGCCGCCTGCGCCGGAAAAGAAGGACACATAAATAGAGAAGGAGGCCAATGCCTCGGAATAGCAAACAGAGCCGCTGCCAAATCGAAATTTGGAAGCGGCTCTGTTTTATTTTGGTTGAATTGGGTTAGGCTGCGGAGAAATTATTCCTGATTCCCGCTCTCGCCGCCGTCCGAACCATCCTGTTCCTCCTTGCGGTGTCCGCTTTTTGCCAGCAGGCCAAGCAGCAGTGCCATCAGGGCGGCTCCGCCGGCGCGATGCGCGTTGCGGTTGCTGCCGGAGGTCGGCAGCTTCCCGAGCGGAACCTCCTCATCGAGGATGGTCACCAGATCGGGCGAGGAGGCCAGCGGAACGGGATTGTCGGGGATGGTGGTGTAATCGTTGTCGCCCCCGTCATCCCCACCGTCGCCGCCACCCGTGCCTCCGCCACCGGTGGTGCGGTTGTAGGTCAGGGTGATGGTGTAGGTGTAGCCCTTCTCAAACAGGAAGCTTTCGAGAGACGTGATGCCGAGCAGGTCGTCGACCCAGCTTTCTTCGGTAGAGACATCGGCCATCCGGGCGATCTTGAGGCCGCCAAACAAGCCCTGCATCCACGAGGTCGGCTGGATGCTCTCACCGACATCACCGCCGGTGGATTCGCCGCTGCTCGGCTTGCCGGAATCGCGGTAGCTGTTCTCGGTGTCGGTGGACGCCTTACCGGAATCCTGATAGCCCGAATCAAGATAATCGCCGTTTTGCAGCTTGGCGATCTCGTCCCGGAGCTTCTCCCAATGGGAAATCCAGTCCTCGAGAACCTCGAAGGCCTCATCCTGAAGCTTTCTGCCCTTCATCTCCTCCGCCAGATTGAGGGAATCGGCATAGAGGTCGATCATCTCCTCAATCGCGTACAGCTCTGTCTTGAGCTCGGCGACCCGTGCCGCTCTGCTGCGAAATGCATTTCTCAGCATGCTCGCCATCGAGCCGCCGTAGACCTGTGCGTCCAGCGAATGGAGCTTCTCCGGAATCTTTACCCGGAGCTTTGCCAGCTGGGCTTGCAGCTGCGCCAAGGTCAGCTCGCCATAGCGGTAAGCGAAGAGCTCGAGGTTTTCGGCGGTGGTCAGCGTGTACGCGCCGCCGGGCAGGAAGAAGTCCTTGCCCTCGACAGCGCCCAGATGCTCCAGCACCACCGCGAGAAGGTTGGAATCATCCATTCCGCTCGCCAGACCGCCGTCGATCAGCTGGAGCGCCTGCTCGGCCAGCTCTCTGCTTTCGGACGGCACCCAAATCACGCCGTCGAGATCCATCTCGCTCAAGTCGGGAATCGTGAGACCCTCGGCCTGCCGGTAGACCGCATTGATCGGGTCGGGCACCACGTCGATCGCACCGTTTCCACGGAAGACGAGCTGATAGGTCAGACCGGCTCTGCGAACCACGACCTTCGACCCGTCGAGGGTGTAGCGGTTGCCGTCGTAGCGGGGAATCGGCGAAACAACCTGAGCCTCCGGCATCTTGCTGTTGTTGATATAAATCTGGTCGCCGGGCTGCGCCTTGCTCAGAGAGCTCAGAATCGGATCACCGTTCTCAAGGGTTCCGTTGCGGTAGTAGAAATGCTCGACCTGAACGGCTGCCTCGGGATCATGCTCGATCTGCTTGCTCTCGTAGTAAACCCGGATTACATTGTCGGTCGCGACCTCGGTGATGGTCAGCGGGAAATTCTCGGTTCTGACAAGCTGATACTGCTCGCCACCGACAACGTTCTTCTCCTCGTAGGAATTGATGACGCCATCGAGGGTCAGTCCGTCGGTAACCTTTACCGTATCGCCCAGCTTGCCGTTGTAGTAATACTCAACCTGATAGGCGAGGGTATCATTACCAAACCACTGTGCGACATAGATCTGATCTCCGTCGACCTTCTCCTTGACCGCCGGCTCCCAGCCAAAGAAGCTATAGCCGGGCTCGCCGACAGGCGTTCCGTCAAAGGCCGGGGTGGCGACGCCGTGGGTCAGATCAGTGGTCACCTGATCATCGAAGGTGCCGTGCTCGCCCTTGGCGTAGGTGATGGTGTAGAGGGTGCCGCTCCACTGCGCCGTGTAGGTCACGGTGCGGGTCACGGTGTCGGATACCTCCGGGCTCCAGCCGGTAAAGCTGTAGCCGGGGTTGCCGATCGTCTCACCCGCAAAGGCCGGGGTAGCAACGCCGTGGGTCAGATCGCCCGTCTCCTGAGCTTCAAAGGTTCCCTGTGCGCCGGGGGCGTAGGTCACGGTGTATTTGTCTTGGCTCCACTGCGCCGTGTAGGTCACGGTACCGGTTACCGTCTCGCTTACCTCCGGGCTCCAGCCGGTGAAGGTATAGCCGGGGTTGCCGATCGTCTCACCCGCAAAGGCCGGGGTAGCAACGCCGTGGG
>CAZVAV010000068.1:4206-7911 GCA_964625135.1 uncultured Oscillospiraceae bacterium
CCGTCTCCTGAGCTTCAAAGGTTCCCTGTGCGCCGGGGGCGTAGGTCACGGTGTAAATTCGCTGATTCAAGATTCTGACCGATTTACTCCCACCCGCCTCAAGGGTGACCGAAATTGACGGATATTCGCTGGCCAGGGAATATCCCTGTGGAATCTCTACCTCGGTTACGTTGTAATCTCCGCCGCGCAGCCCTGTGAGAACCGCGCGCTGCCCGGCTTGGAGAATCACCTTACCGTCGCTTCCGGTCTGTGCGTCCTCAACCAAGCTTGTGCCGACGTAAATTTTGTAGGGGTGGTTTGCGAGCGCCGTCCCCCCCTCATAGCCCTCGTCTCCGATGCTGCCACCGACCTTCACTTGGAAGGTAAAGACGGTTCCCTCGGCAGGAGCCGGGGAATTTTCGGTCAGCGCCTTGCTGATCTCCAGCGTGCCGGTCTTCCACTGGGCATAGAGGGTCACATCCTCGGTAATCGGGAAGGTAGCCCCCGGCGCGTAGGCGGTTCCGTCGCCGTTTGTCGTGGTGTTCCAGCCGTCAAAGACATCGTTATCCTTCTGGAAAATCGTGTCATTCTCAAGAACCGTCACCGTGCTGCCGGTTGCATAGGGGCTGTTGGGATCGGTCAGCGTGGCTTGGGTGTTGGTGTTGCCGTTTCCGTCATAGGTCACGGTATGCGCTTTGGTGTTGGTAAAGATATGGGTATGCGTCTGGGCGGTCACCGTGCCGGTCACCGATGTGCGATTTTGATCCGCATCGATCGAGCTGAGCAGATAACCGTTTGTATTTTGTTCGTTGACGGTGTAGGCCGAAGCCAGCTTGACGTTTTTAATGACGGCGGTCTCACCGGCCTTCATCGTGACAACGCCCCCGGCGGTCGCGGTCTTTTCCGTATCACCGACAAAATACTTACCGGCATAGGGCTCTCCGGCAATGGTGACCGCGAACGAAAACGCGGTGTCATCGGCAGTCAGACCCTGTGCCAAAGCCTTGGTGATCGAAAGATCGCCGGAGGTCAGCTTGTAATGGTAGGTGATGACAACATTTTTGTTCGGCATAGCGCCGGTGACCGCGTCAAGCGTTGCGGTCAGGGTTTGATCCCCCGCCGGAATCTTCTCCAGCTCGACATCACCGACCAAAACAGAAACGCTGTCGTAGGTGTAATGCTCCTTCTCCAGCTTGCTCTCTTTGATTTCGATGCCTACCTTGGTAGCCGCCGCATTCTTGCCCACACGAGCCACCGGCTCGGTGGCACCGTACTGATCCTGTACCGTCAGGGTGTAGGGGGCCAGGTAGCCGATCAAAATCACCTTGGCGGTGGCCAGATTCTCCACGCCTTCCTCAAAGTTGAAATCCTCGTCGGCAGCGCTGCGCACGGCAAGCGGTTCCAGGAACTCCCCTTTCGCCAATTCGTAGCGCAGGAGCGTCCCCGCATTGGCGCTGCTGGCATAGCGGAGATAGCTTTTCTCGCCCTTTTTGGCGGAGGCCGGTGCGGTGATGCCATAGCTCCTTTCGGGCATCAAAATCGGACTGGCGCCATCGGTCACATAGGTGTCACTGATACGCACACCGCGCGACATAATGTTGACATAGGTGGCATCCATAAAGTTACCGTTATCGGCAATCGGACGCCCCTGATCGTCAACCTCATAGAGGACAACTCGAATCGAGCCGCCCGGAAGGGGCAGCATCGGCACCCGAAAATACTGCTTGCAGTATTGCTCGTTAAAATTTTTATAAAGCACCGAGGCCGTGGTGTTGGTCGCATACTCCTTACCAGTATCGGTATTGGGCTTAATGCGGACATAGTACTTAAGGGTCACGCCGTTGGCCGGGATGTTTCCTAGCGTCCAGGTCAGGGTGTCGCCGTTGACCTCGTAGTCTATGGAGCCCGCAGGCTCGATGGTGATCGGGTGTGCAGAATCATTGGCGACAAAGGTAAAGCGCTCGCCCATCTGATCGGTGATGACCGCATTGGTACCGGCGGCCTTGACCGAGCCGGCGATGGCAGCAAACGAGGAACCCAGCTCATCCGCGGTATCGACCAGCTCACGGGTACCGGGAGCCTCCACAAGCTTCAAAAGCTGTTCCTTGGCGTCCTCATTGTCCGAGACGCCGAAGCCAACCGCCCAAATTCCTTCGGCAGCTTCCTTGGCGTTGCCGATCGCGGCGGGAAGGCTTTTGGTATCTTTGTTGGGGTTTCCGTCCGACATAAAAACGATATAAGCGGGACGGTTCGCCTGATCGGCAGTGCTGCGTGCGTTGAGAATTGCCGTGGCCTTGTTTAGCGCATCGGTATAGTTGGTACCCCTACCATCCGGAATATCCGGCGAAGCAAAGCTGATAAGACGCTTGATGGTATTGTTGGTGGCCTCGATATTCTTCGTATCGTCACCGTTGAGAGTGACCCCAGCGAGGGTGGTGCCGCTGTACCGCGAGGCACTGGTATCAAAGTTGACAATGCTCATGCGGTTTACCGAGGGCGCCGCATCACCGTTAATCGTGTCATCGGCAAACATAGTGCGAATAAAGCTAGCCGCCGCCGCCTCGGAGACCTCCTTGCGGCTAACAAACTCGCTGCATGTCTTATCGTTGTGACTGTATTCGCCGCTACCGTTTTTGATATGCGGAGGATTGCCGCCGCAGTTAACACAGCTCCACATCGACGTCGATTTATCAAGCACCAGCACAACGTCGGCGCCGGTGCGAATCGGGGTGCCGGTCAGCGAAAGGGTGACCTCGACAAGCTCGTTCTTCCCCTCAACCCACGTGGCTGATTTGTCAAGGGCAACCTCGCCCTCCTCCTGAAAATCGGGGAACTGCACGGGATTGGGGTTCGCGGTAGGAGGGATGTCGTAACGCCCTTCCCAGATATAGGGGTCGTCCTTGCTTCCCTTGCCTGTTTCAGGGGTATTATCCCCGCCGCCTGAGCCGTCCGAACCGCCGGTGGCGCGCACCACGATCTCGAGTGTATGGAGACCCCAGTCCAGATCATCCTCGCGAAAGCTTGCATCAACGGAATCACCGTCAAATTCAGCGCTCACAAACTCATATCCGTGATTCGGCGTAAAGTAAACCGAAATATCCCTCCGGTTTCTTGTTTCGCTCCACTCTTCTTGTGCGTTTTGTGTCGCTTCATCGCGAACCGTGACAAAAATTGTACGGTCCCAAGTATACTTATCCCCGTTGCTCCAGTTAATCTGAATCTTACCGTACGGTCTAATTTCGTTGCCGCTATTGCTTGCAAACACGCTCGCGGGCAGCATGGTAAAGATCATCAGGAACGCCAAAAAAGCGCTTCCGAACCGTTGCCAAATTTTTTTCATCGCCGTTCGTCCCCCCCGGTCTTGTTTTCCTCTGCCCAGCTGGCCATACTGTTGTCCTCGACCAGCGCGTCGTTCATCAGGTTGATCAGCTCAAGCGTGCTGCGAAAATGTCTGGTCTGCTTCTGCTCGCTCCAGCTGACGGTGCCCTGCCAGGTGGCGTTCTGCCGAAACTGTACGCTGACGACAAAGGTCGCCTTTTCGCCGCGCGGCGCTTCTGTCCGTCTCATTTCCTCCATCGGCCTTCCGCCCTCCTTTTCCTCGGGAATTCGTCTTCGACCGGTGCGCCTCCGAAATCGTCTCGGCTCAAGCGTTCTCTGCGGATAGGAAAGGCCGTCAAAAAGAACCTCCATCCGTCCAATCAATGCCGCGAGACCGATGAATTTAGG
>CAZVAV010000069.1:0-7847 GCA_964625135.1 uncultured Oscillospiraceae bacterium
ATCGAGGAATATCTTCTGGAGAAGTAAGGAGTTTGACATGACAAGTGATTTTTGTGTGGCGGCCCATGCCCTCGTCTATCTGAACCACCGGGCTTGTATGCTCAATAGCGAGGAGCTGGCGCAAAATATCTGCACCAATCCGGCGCGAGTGCGGAAGGTTCTCTCACGGCTCAAAAAGGCCGGATTGCTTGGCGCCAAGGAGGGCTGTACCGGGAGCGGCTACCAGTTTATCCTTGATCCCGCCCGCGTTTCGCTCGCGCAAATCGCCGACGCGCTAGAGGTACGCTTTGTTGATGCCGCGTGGCACAGCGGGGACAGCGACCTACCCTGCCTGGTCGCCTCCGGGATGGCGGGATTGATGGACGGCATCTTTGATGACCTCAACGAGCGGTGCCACAAGCGGCTCGAGGAAATCAGCATTGCTGATCTGGATCGGAAAATCTTTTCGCAAAAGCCTGCTACCGCTCCACAATAACCCCGAATAGCCCGGCCAATTCAGCCGCCTGAAGCAGCGTGACCTTCGCGCCGCGTAGCTCGGTGGGCGGGGAGGAAAGCAGCGGCGCGAGTAGCTCGTTTGAAGTAAAATCAAACCCGGCCAGCGGAGTCTTAAAGAAGCTGGTTCGTACAAAGCGGCAGTCCGAGCCCTCGATGTTCTTCCATCTGACCTCGCTGAGCGACGCCTCCGAAAAGTCGCAGTCGGTCAGAAGCAGGTCGTTGAGCCTTGCTCGGTCAAAGCAGGAATACCGCAGATTGGTATTTTCAAGCGTAACCTGCCGCAGCACCGCACCGTTCAGGTCAGCGCCCACCCACTTGCAGCCGACAAAGCGGCAGCGAGAAAAATAGCTGTCGGCAAAGCGACTGTTGGAAAAATTGCAGCCAAAAAACGCAACGTCTACAAAGCTGGTACCGGTAAAATCACAGCCGGTGAAGGCGCAGCCTTCCAGAATGCTCCGCCGGATTTCAAGCTTTGGGAAACGGTCGTTTTCAATCGTCTGCTCCGCCATGCGGATTCCCTCGAGTGGCCGTTCTTCGTCGAGACAGCAAAGCGCTAAGGCGCGAAAATTTTCAGCAATCGCCGGTTGATCCGGAAGCTGGGGCGGTGGAATTTTAATCTTCATGACCTTTGTCATCCTTTCTGATCTGCTGTACCCAATGTAGCACATCCGTTCCTCAAAGTCGAGGGCTTATGAGCGATAAGGTGCTAAAATGGCGGGTCGGCGAAAACAAATCGGTGTCCGCTTTTCTTTTTGATCCGATTATGTTATGCTGGACACAGAAGCAAAAAGCACGCGAAGCCACCCGGAAAGGAGACAAAAAGGATGAAAAAACTGATTGAGCTTGGAAACGAATATGTCAAACGCTGTGACTGGACCGATTTTGCATTGGTAAAGCTTTGCCTTTGCGCGATGGGGATTATGATCGGCTGCGCCATTCCCGAGAGGAAGAGAAAGCCCTTTGCCGCGTTTGCGCTTGTCGTCTTTTTTGCAACCTATATTCCATTGCTGCTCAGGCTGGCGCGCATCCTGTTCCGAGAGGACGATGCCTAGACACGAATTGGGCGCGTTGCAGAATAGCCCTGTAAAAACGATGCACAAAAACGACATCCTTTTCGGCTTTTTAAGTCGGCTCAGGATGTCGTTTTCGTATTCTGTCTATGATTTGTTTGAAAACCTGCTATCAACGTTCTCTTCTGCAACAGATCCAAGAAAAAAGCGAGTTTAAGCAGCATGGTTTGTTGGCAGAATAACAGAGAGAAAGCTGCAAAGCAAACAGGAGGAATGATTATGGCGCGTTTTACGTTACCCCGCGATCTCTATTACGGGAAGGGCTCGCTTTCCGAGCTGGCCAACCTCAAGGGCAAGAAAGCTTTTGTGGTGGTTGGCGGCGGCAGCATGAAGCGGTTCGGCTTTTTGGATCGTGCCGTCAACTATCTCAAGCAAGCCGGAATGCAGGTGGAGTTGTTTGAAAATGTCGAGCCCGATCCCTCGGTTGAGACGGTGATGCGCGGCGCACAGGCGATGCGCCGGTTTGAGCCGGACTGGATTGTGGCAATGGGCGGGGGCAGTCCCATCGATGCGGCTAAGGCGATGTGGCCGTTCTACGAGTACCCCGAGACGACCTTTGAATCGCTGATCACGCCGTTTGCGTTTCCACAGCTGCGTAAGAAGGCGCGGTTCTGTGCAATTCCCTCGACGTCCGGCACCGCGACCGAGGTAACAGCCTTTTCGGTCATCACCGATTATCAAAAGGGCATCAAATATCCGCTGGCCGACTTCAACATCACCCCCGATGTGGCGATTGTTGATCCCGAGCTGGCAGAAACCATGCCGCAAAAGCTGGTGGCTCACACCGGAATGGATGCGTTTACCCATGCGGTGGAGGCGTATGTCTCCACGCTGAGCTCCGACTATACCGATCCGCTGGCGCTCTCTGCCATCAAAATCATCCACGACCGGCTCAAAGCCTCCTATGATGGGGATATGGGCGCGCGCGAGCAGATTCACAACGCGCAGTGTCTGGCGGGGATGGCCTTCTCCAACGCGCTGCTCGGCATTGTGCACTCAATGGCGCATAAGACCGGCGCGGCCTTCTCGGGCGGCCACATTGTGCATGGCTGCGCAAATGCCATTTACCTGCCCAAGGTCATTCGCTTTAATGCCAGAGACGCGCGTGCAGCCAAGCGGTATGCCGAGATCGCGCGGTTCATGGGACTGCGGGGCGACGGCGACGCCGAGCTGATCGACGCACTGATCCGGGAAATTCGTGCCATGAACCAGTCGATGGGAATTCCGGCGGCGATTCGTGATTATGAGGGCGGCCTCATCAACGAGCAGGAGTTTAATCAAAAGCTCAGCGAAGTAGCGGCACTGGCCATCGCGGACGCCTGCACCGGGTCGAATCCGCGCACCCCCACGCAGCAGGAGATGGAAAAGCTGCTCACAGCGGTCTATTATGACCGAGAGGTAGATTTTTAAGAGATAAATTGCAATAGCAAATAGAACACTCTGCCGAAATAACCTTAGGGCGCTTCCCTAAAAAACCACAAGCCTTTGGAAAGGCTTGATCGAAGCTTTTTTGTTTTGTACAGCTTTTTGTGGCGCGACTCTTTTGCGATAACGAAAACAGACCGGGTACAAAACCCGGTCTGTTTTATCAATCAAGGAACTGTTACTTGTTCATCTCCAGAACGTCCGCAAACGCCTGGATGGCGGTTGCCGCCTGACCAAAATCGCGCATCTGCTGGTCGATACCGAGCTTGATGTGCGGAATCTTCGCGGCGTCGAGCGCCTTCTTCAGGTAGGGATACTCCATCTCCTCGGGGTCGCAGAACTGCTGCATGAAGAGCACCAGCCCCTGCGCGCCGCTGTCCTTGACCATGTTGGCGACGAACTCACCGCGACGGTTTGAGCTGGAAGCCTCGTCATAGAGCAGAATGTCGAAATCCTGCATTGCGAACTGGCGAGCCAGCGCAAGCATCGGATCACCGGTTTCCTCGGCGTCGACACGGATCATGCGGCTCTCGTGGGCGACATCATCGGCCGCGATGGCGACGTTGTTGTCCTCGAAGACCTGAAGCAGCTTGGGATTGTCGCAGATGATGCCGGAGGTAACGACCTTGGTGCCCTTCCACTGACATACCGGCAGCTTCTCAAGCTCCGCGTTGAGCGCCTCGAGGCGCTCGGTGTAAACGTCCTTGAGCAGGAAGTAGGAGGCCTTGAAGACCGCGCTGCGCAGCGTCGGGGTCACAACATCGCAGTGCTCGGCAGCCAGCTTGGCAAAGCGGCGGCGGGCGGCGCGGCTCTTGTTGTAGACCTTGATCGCATTGCGGATCGCCTCATCCGAGATGGGCGCTCCGGCGATTTCCTCAAGCTCCTTGCGGACATGTGCATACTGGCTGACGCAGAAGGTGAGGCCAAAGTCGGCGGCGCGATTCTGCGGATGTGCCAGGAACATGACCTTCATCTTGTCGCCCATCGAGACACGGAAGTTCTGGGACATCGGGCGCAGCGTGTCGCAGATGGTGGGGGTGATGATGCCGTCGAGCTGATCCATCGTGCCGTCAAGCAGCATCTCCAGCGCGAGCTGGGCGATGGTGCAATAGAAGGTCGCGCAGTATTCCTTGGCGCGGTTGATCGTCTTCTCGTTGCTGCCCCAGATGCCCATCGGCACAATGCCGGCGGCATAGACAAGCTCCTCGGGAGCGTAGTAAGGCAGAACGCCCACTACCTTTTTGCCGGCGGCCTTATATTCCTTGAGCAGCTTGGCCGGGCTGGCGGCGGCGGCCTTAAACTCGTTGAGCAATACTTCGATACTCATTCTGCCTTGCCCTCCTTGATGCGTTTGTTCTCCTGCATCGCCTCCACGAGACCCTGCACGCGGGTCTCATACTGGGCGGCATTGAAGTTGCGAGGGTCGGCCTGGTCTCCGTCGAAGCCCGCGGTAGGAACGCCAAGATCCTTGGTGAAGCGGCGCTGCATCTCGGCCATATAGCCGCTCCACGGCTTACAGCTGCGGTTATAGTGAACCAGAACGCCATCGACCTTGTTGGCGCGGCAGATGCCCTCACGCCAGTCGACGCCCTGCTCGATGCAGACCGAGTTCGGCGCCTTGCAGTAGGCGCGAACCATCTCATCGAGATTCTTGTAGACAAAGCCGAACGCAGGCGCATAGACGACAGCGGTTACGTTGACGCCGTTGGCCTTGAGGGGCTTAAACAGGTCGGGCAGCTTCGGCCAGCAGGGAATGCCCTCGAACATAACACGAAACTCCTCCGGGAACGGGGTGGTTGTTTCGCCCTTCTTGATCGTCTCGTCAAGATCATGCTCGAGCATCTCAAAGGCTTCGGCGGCGGCAACCTTGCCGCGGGCGGTCACGACGTCGGCCATGTGGTTGAACAGGTCGAAGCCGCTGTAGGGGGCGGGCTTGTGCTGCAGATAATCGCAGACCTTCAGCCAGTTCTGCGCGGTGCGGTTCGCGTTGGCACACGCATTCTCGAACTTCTTCTCATCGAACTTCTTGCCGGTGAGCTTCTCAAGGTCATGGATCGCGCGGTCAAACTGGCCGCGGATGTAGGCAACATAGGTATCGTCGACCTCAACGGTGTTGTTGTAGGGGACGTCGATCATGATCAGCGGGATGTTGCGCATCCGGGCGATGTTCTCATACCACTTGGTCATGCAGTTGCAGATGTTGTTGCAGCACAGCACAAAATCGGGCTGCGGAATCTGCATCTGACGATAGGGCTTGATCGCATCCCGGCGCAGCTGCTTCTCGCGCTCGTCGGTGAGTGCTTCGATCTCGTAGATGTCGTCGAGCACGGTATAGGGAAGCATCGTCTTGGGGTCCTTCTTCGGCTTTCCGGTCTCGGGATCGATGACCACGTTGCCGTTTTCATCCTTGAGCGGCTTGCCGGTGCTGGGATTGATGACATACTCACCGGTTTCAAGGTTGAGCTTGCGGGAAGCGCGCTTGCCGGCGGCATAGGCCAGCGAAATGCGGGCGTAGCCGCAGATATCGTTGTCGAAGCCAAGATCCTCGGCAGCCTGACACATGATCTCACCGTCACGGTTGGCGGCGATGCCGGCGGCCTGATTCTCGGGATACATGACATTCAGGTCAAAGGCCTCTGCCAATTCGCAGGGGAACTTGGAGCTTGACCAGCCCACGAGCTTGCCTTCCGCCTTGGCTTTGCGGGCGTCCGCATGAACGTCGTCGACGACCTTGCGAAGGGCAAGAACACCGGGACTTACTGTCTTAGCCATTAGTGATTCCTCCTATATCCGGATATCGAGATGTTGGAACTTGTGTTATCGCGTCGCCTTTGCATAGGCAAACAGCGAAGCGCCCAGCGCACCGTTGTACTGGGTCAGGGGGGAGATGTGGATCTCGTGTCCCAGCTCCTCCGAAAGCGCATTGACGACACCGCTGTTCTGTGCCACACCGCCGGTCATGACCACCTGATCCCGCACACCGACGCGGTGAGCCAGACCCGCCACGCGGTGAGAGATCGAATGGTGGATGCCATTGATGATGTCGCACTTGTCGGTGCCCTGCGCGAGCTGACTGATGACCTCGCTCTCGGCAAAGACGGTACAGGTCGAGCTGATGCCGACCTTCTTGGTCGAGTGGGCGCCGAGCATCGCCAGATCGGCGACCTTGACCTCGAGCACCCGCGCCATTACGTCAAGGAACCTTCCGGTTCCGGCGGCGCACTTGTCATTCATCTGGAAGTTGACCATTGCGCCGTTCTCAATTTGCAGCACCTTGACGTCCTGCCCGCCGATATCGATGACGGTATGCACCTCGGGGAACAGGAAGTGCGCGCCCTTCGCATGGCAGGAAAGCTCGCTCATCTGCGAATTTGCCTGCTCAAACGAATTGCGTCCGTAGCCGGTGGCGAGGATATAATTCATATCCTCCAGCTTCAGGCCGGTGGCCTCGGTCATCGCCTTAATGACCCGCTCGGGGCCGCTGGTTCCGGCGCCGACATCAACCAGCGCTTTGCCGATGATCTCGGTTCCGTCCTTGAGAACGATACATTTGGAAGCAGTCGAGCCGACGTCAATGCCCAACGTGATAATTGCCATAAATTCCTCCCGCAGGGCCTCGACAAAATCGGCGCTGCCACTGCTTTTTTTACTTGGTATAGGTCTCGAAATCGCGCATGGTTCTGGGGGTCAGCATCTGATGGAAGGGGCAGACCGCCTTCGGGTTCTGATAGTAGGCGGACGCGAACGCCTTGATATAGGAGCGCAGCATCGGCATTTCGACAATCTTGTCGACAAAGCCGTCCTTCTCGCAGTAGAAGGGGCTGGACTTCTCGGCGTACTCCTGAATCAGCTCGTTCATCTTGTCGATGATCGGCTGGATGTCCTTGCCGGCCTTAGAATCCTTGACCAGTCTGCGCGAGTACATCGCGGCAGCCGCGGTCTCACCGTGCATGACGTAGATCTCGGTGGCAGCGGTGCCAAGCGAGAAGACGTTGGTGTCGTTGCCCTGCGGGCCGCCGAGGACGTAATGGGCGGCAGCGGTGCCCTTTCTCAGGGTGATTTCAAGCGAGGGCATATCGGAATTCTGGATCGAGTAGATCAGACCCTGGCCAAGACCGAGCAGCTCCGCCTTTTCGGCGTCGTCGCCGACGTCGATGCCGGTGGTGTCCTGAATCCAGATCAGCGGAATCTTGTCACGGGCGCAGAGGGTGACAAACTCATTCATCTTGATGAGTCCCTGACGGTAGAGCTTGCCGCCGATGCCCATCGCGCCGGCACCCTTGTACTCGGGATAGTTCATCAGCAGACCCTGCGCGTTGGCGATGACGCCGACGAGCAGGCCGTCCGCCTTGGCAAGGCCGGTGACCATCTCGGGGCCGTAGCCCTTCTTATACTCGAAGAATTCCGAGTTATCAAACAGACGAGCCATGACCTCATAGGTGTTGTAGGTCTTCTTCTGGTTGGTGGGAACGATGCTATAGAGGTCAGCCGGATCAAACTGCGGCTCGCGGGGCTCGTCGACACGGAAGTACTCGAGATTGTAAGCGGGGCTGTACTCCATGTACTTCTTGATCGCCTCGAGCACGCCCTGCTCCTCGGCGTAGACCTCGCGGAAGAAGCCGGTCTCGTTGTGATGCACACCGACCGCTCCGGGAGGGGCGACCTTCGGACCCTTGGCGGTCGCGTCGATCAGCGCCTGCGCGCTCTCCATGTCGACATAGCCCTTGGGGTTCATGCCGCCGAGGATGCCGGCGCCGCCGACCGCCATGTTGGCGTTGGCGTGGGCGATCAGGATGGTCGGGGAGATCGAGTGATAGCCGCCGCCAGCGGGGTTGGTGCCGTAGATGGCGACGAGAA
>CAZVAV010000070.1:0-7797 GCA_964625135.1 uncultured Oscillospiraceae bacterium
GTCTGCATGGCGCAGTCTTTTGGAATACCTCGGCATCTGATTCAATACACTGATTACTACCCGCCTTTCCCCGGTTAAGGCAGCCGGAGAAAAGTGTAAATGACAAAACAAAAATAAACGCACGTACTACCGAACGGCGGAGAGTTAAGTCAACACATTGCCTTAACTCTTCCTTTCTTTTTTGCAGGGGATTCGACTATTCTCGTCAGGAGGCAGCATGATTCAGGTTCAGACCAGCAGGCGTATGAAGATCAAAATGAATATTGTCCTCGCGCTGCTCGTCCTCGTCGGTTTTGGAACGCTGATCGGGCGGCTTTACCAGCTTCAGCTGGTGGACGGTGAAATGTATCAGGCCAAGGCGCTCAAGCAGCAGCTGCGGCCGACCGCCATCTCGCCCCAGCGCGGCGCAATCTATGACCGCAATGGGAAGACGCTGGCCGCTTCGGCCACCGTCTGGACGGTCATTCTCTCCCCCGCTGAGCTGAAATCGGAGGAGGAGCTGGGAAAAATCGCCGACTTTCTTGCCCCGCTGCTCAAGGTGGATCGGGAAAAGATTGTCGAGCGCGGCAAAAAGAAGGCCAGCTACTACGAAATCATCAAGCAAAAGGTCGACGACGCCACCGCGGAGCAAATTCTCCGATTCTGTGACGAAAACAAGATCAACTGCGTCAACCTAATTGAGGATTCCCGGCGCTACTACCCCTACGGGAGCCTCGCTTCCACCGTGCTGGGCTTTACCACAACCGAGAACAAGGGTGCCTACGGCATCGAAAGCAACTACGAAAAGATTCTTGCCGGAACCCCGGGCATGGTGGTCTCGGCCAAAAACGCCAAAAGCGGCAACATGCCCTACTCCTATGACCGGGAATACGAGCCGGTGGACGGCAATTCGATTGTGCTGACCATCGACGAGGTCATCCAGCACAGCTTGGAGCGGCACCTTGAAACGGCGGTCATCGAGCATAACGTCCAAAACCGCGCCGTAGGAATTGTCATGGACGTCAATACCGGCGCAATCCTCGGCATGTCGACCAAGCCGGACTTTGATCCCAACGACCCCAACATTCTCTGCGACCCCAAGGCAATCGCTCAAATCGAGGAATACGATCTTCAAATTGCCTCGGCCTCGGGCGAGGACGCCGAGCGACTCAAATCCGAGCGGCTCGACGCGCTGGGCAAGGCACAGTTTGCCCAGTGGCGCAACAAGGCGATCAGCGACCCGTATGAGCCGGGCTCGGTCTTTAAGATCATCACCTCGACAATGGCGCTCGACACCGGGGTTTGCCGCCCCACCGGACAGTACTTCACCTGCCCCGGCTACCACATTGTCGCCGGACGGCGCAAAGCCTGCTGGAAGGCCGCCGGTCACGGCACCATCGATTTTACACACGCGGTTAAATACTCCTGTAACCCCGCCTTCATGATGATCGGCGCACTGGTGGGGCCGCAGAATTTTGACGACTATTTTGAACGCTACGGCCTCAAGGAGGCCACCCGCATCGATCTGCCCGGCGAGGCCGACGGCATCTTTTACAATTACAAGACCCTGTCAAAGGAAACCGGTGAGGAGCTCGCCTCCTCTTCGTTTGGGCAGACCTTTAAGATCACCCCGATCCAGCTCTGTACCGCGGTGGCGGCGGCGGTCAACGGCGGACGCCTGATGCAGCCCTATGTCGTCAGCCAGGTGCTCGACCCCGACGGAAACGTGATTTCCACCACCGAGCCGACCGTCAAGCGGCAGGTCATCAGCGAGCAGACCTCCGAAACAATGCGCGTCATTCTGGAAAAGGTGGTCGGCGAGCCGGACGGCTCGGGCAAAAAAGCCTATATTCCCGGCTACCGTGTCGGCGGAAAGACCGGCACCAGTGAAAAGCTCGACGCCAAGGAGGACGGAGAGGTCACCCGCCGCATCGCCTCCTTTCTGGGCATCGCCCCTTCCAACAACCCGCAGGTGCTGGTTCTGGTCATTCTGGATGAGCCGATGATGCAGAATATCTATGGCTCGGTCATCGCCGCGCCGGTGGTTGGAGCGATTCTGTCGGATATCCTCCCCTATCTCAAGGTGGAGCCGCAGTATACCGAGGCGGAGCTCGCGAATCTCGAGGTCGAGGTGCCTCAGGTTTGCGGCATCCTTGTACATGACGCGCTCTCCGAGCTGACTGCCCGCAGCCTCTCCTACAAGCTGGTCGGCGACGGGGTCAACGTAACGGGGCAGATTCCGGCGGCCTACAGCAAATGCCCGAAGGGCGCCCGGGTCATTCTTTATACCGACGGGGCCACTCCGGCCGAGCCCACCGCCGTTCCCGACGTGATCGGGCTCTCGGCGCAGCAGGCCAATCGAACGATCCTCAATTCCGGCTTTAATATCCGGCTGGCCGGGGCCACCGTCGAGGGCAAGGGCGTTGTCGCCGTGCTGCAGGAGCCGGCCGCCGGAACCGAAGCCCGCGAGGGAACCGTGATCACCGTAACCTTCGCCGACGCGGCTACCGTTCTGGCTCCGCTTGAGCCGGAGGAGCAGGCTTCCTCCGAGGGGGAGCAGACGCCCGAGCCGGAGTCCTCGCCCTGACACGCGGAGCACCGACTTTGCTGTTACAGAAGTCCTGCCGCAGCCGGCGAACCGGCAAATGCCATGAAAGGAGCAACCAATGATGCAGAATATACCGCTTTCCACCCTTTTCGAGGGAGTCCCCACCCTCTCGCCGCTGCCCGTCCTTGAGACGGCGCACATTACCTCGGACACCCGCCAGGTCGTCGCGGGGGGGATCTTCTTCTGCATCCGGGGCTTTACCCTGAACGGACATGATTTTGCTCCCCGCGCCCTCGAGCTTGGGGCGGCTGCCGTCGTCTGCGAGCAGGAGCTCGGACTGGGCGAGCGTCAAATTCTGGTTCGTGATACCCACGAGGCTTACGCGCTCTGCTGCGCCAACCTGTTTGGCAACCCACAGCGGCGCTTAAAGCTGGTGGGAGTAACCGGAACCAACGGCAAGACGACCGTCACCCACCTGATCCGGGACGTTCTCGCCGGGCTCGGGCATAAAACCGGGCTGATCGGCACCATTGAAACCGACCTCGGCGGCGTGATTTTTCCCGCCAAATATACGACCCCCGACCCGCTCACCTTTTATTCGATCCTTTCGCAGATGGCCGATGCCGGATGCGAATACGCCGTGATGGAGGTTTCTTCTCACGGGCTCGATCAAAAGCGGGTGGCCGGATGCCGGTTTGCCGTGGGGGTTTTCACCAATCTGACACAGGACCATCTTGATTACCACGGCACGATGGAGGCATACTTTGAGGCAAAGAAGAGCCTCTTCCCTCTCTGCGAGCAGGGGGTTGTCAATCTGGATGATCCCTATGGAAGGCGTCTGGTGCAGGAGGCTCCCTGTCCGATCAAGAGCTTTTCGATTTCGCAGGATCTGGCCGACTTTACCGCCAAAAGCATCGAGCTTCGGGCGGACGGCAGCGCCTTTGCCTTTGTCGGCAACGGCATGATCGCGCGGGTCAGGTTCCCGGTGCCGGGCGAATTTTCGGTTGCAAACGCGATGGCTGCCATCGGCGCCTGCCTGGCGCTGGGCTGCGAGCTGGAGAAAACCACCGGGCTGCTCGCCCATTCCGCCGGCGTCCCCGGGCGGTTTGAGGTGCTCAAAACCGGCACCCCCTACACCGTAATCCGAGATTACGCCCACACCCCCGATGCGATTGAGAAGGTGCTCTCGGCGCTGCGCGCCGTTACCCACGGCAGGGTGATGATTCTGTTCGGCTGCGCGGGCAACCGGGATCGCAAAAAACGAGTTCATATGACCGACATCGCGGCGCGGCTCTCCGATTTTGTGGTGCTCACCTCCGACAATCCCCGCGGTGAGGATCCCCTACAGATCATTGAGGATGCAAAGCCCGGTCTCACCCAGCACAACACTCCTTATCGCATCATCCCCGACCGTTATGAGGCGATTGGCTGGGCTCTCTCCCACTGCAAGGCGGGCGACACCCTGCTGCTGGCCGGCAAGGGGCACGAGGATTATCAGGTGCTGGCGCACGGAACCATCCACTTTGACGAGCGCGAGGTGGTTGCCGAGCTGCTGGCCAGGGGAATCAGAGAAAAGACGGAGGATAAACAAGGTGAACCAGATGAAACTTTCCCGGATCGCTCAGGCGGTCGGCGGTGAGCTCGGCTATGACGCACCGATCCATTCGGTGGTCACCGACTCCCGCAAGGCCTGCGCGGGAACCGTCTTTGTTGCCATCCGGGGCGAAAATCTCGACGGAAACGACTTCGCGGCTCTGGCACTGCAAAACGGAGCCGAGGCCGCCGTCGTGGAGCGCATTACCCCCGGAGCGGATCGCTCCCGCTGCATCATCGTGCCCGACGGCAAGCGTGCGCTGATCAAAATCGGCGGGGCCTGCCGCGATCAGTCTTCGATTCCCTTTGTCGGGGTGACCGGGAGCGTGGGAAAAACCACCACCAAGGAATTTATTCATGCAGTACTTTCGGCAAAATGGAACACCCTCAAGAATGAGGGGAATCAGAACAATGAAATCGGTGTGCCCAACACCCTGTTTCGCCTCGAGCCCAAGCATGAGGCGGCGGTCATCGAGATGGGGATGAGCGGTTTTGGAGAGATCCGCGACCTCACCCTCGCTGTCCGCCCCTCGGTTGGGGTGATTACCTCGATCGGAGTTTCTCATATCGAAATGCTTGGCAGCCGGGAAAACATTCTCAAGGCCAAGCTGGAGCTTTGCGAGGGGATGCCCGACGGGTCGCCGCTCTTTCTCTGCGGCGATAACGATCTGCTCGCACAGATTCACTGCGACCGGCTGACCGTTTACCGGTACGGGATCGAAAATCCCGATTGTCCGCTTCGCGCGGTCTGCATCGAGCAGCAGGGGGAGGAAAGCACCTCCTTTGTCATCGAATCCCCCTGGGGCGATTGCTCCGCCTCGATTCCGACCATCGGACGACACAATGTTCTCGATGCGCTCGCCGCCTTTGGCGTCGGCTGCGTCATGGGGGTACCCCCCGCTGACGCCGCCCGGGCGCTTTGCTCCTACCGTCCCTCCGGCATGCGGCAAAAGCAGGTGCCGTGGCGCGGCGCGACGGTGGTTGAGGACTGCTATAACTGCTCCCCCGATTCGCTGCGAGCCGCCGCGCTGACCCTTGCCTCCTATCCGTGCAAGGGAAAGCGAGTTCTGGTTCTTTCGGATATGCTTGAGCTCGGCGAGCAGGCCGACCAGATGCACCGGGAATGTGGCGCGTTTGTCGCCCGGCAGGAGATTGATCTTCTGATG
Organism: uncultured Oscillospiraceae bacterium; assembly: GCA_964625135.1. Taxonomy (GTDB): domain Bacteria; phylum Bacillota; class Clostridia; order Oscillospirales; family Ruminococcaceae; genus Yanshouia. The sequence continues at coordinate 5,287 of CAZVAV010000070.1, forward strand.
GCCTGCGGACCTCTCTCGGCTCAGACCGTAGCGGGAGCGGATCGTGCCGGGATGGAGCGCTGCTGCCACTATCCCGACCAGCAATCGATGGCCGACGCGCTCTACCGCGCGATCCGTCCCGGGGATGTCGTCTGGTTTAAGGCGAGCCGCGGCATGCGGCTGGAGGACGTGATCCAGACCCTTTACCGGAAAGGAGAATCGCTGTGAACGGCTATTTCATCTTTGCAGCGGCGATCTCCTTCGGCGTCACCGCTCTGCTCGGCCTTTGGCTGATTCCGGTTCTGCGCAGATTAAAATACGGCCAGACCATCCTTGATATCGGCCCGGCGTGGCATAAAAACAAGCAGGGCACCCCTACGATGGGCGGCCTGATGTTTATCGCCGGTACCCTTTCTGCCGTCGCCTCGGTTTTTGCCGCGGCACTCATTGCCCATCCCTCGCTGACCGAGGGCTATCACCGAATCCTGAACACCCGGCTGGTTTCGGGTCTTTTGATGGCCATCGGCTTTGCGCTGATCGGCTTTGCGGACGACTATGTCAAGGTCGCGAAGAAGCAAAACCTCGGTCTTACCGCCGGCCAGAAGCTGATCGTTCAGTTTCTTGTCGCGGCGCTCTATCTTTGGAGCCTGATCGCCGCAGGGGATACCTCAACGGTTCTGCTGATTCCGTTTTTCGGTCAGCTCTCCCTCTCCTCCTGGCTTTATTACCCGCTCTGCGCGGTGGGAATCGTCTATGTCGTCAACTCGGTCAATTTGACCGACGGTCTCGACGGGCTGGCCGCGTCAGTCACAACGATGGCTTCGTTTGGCTTTCTGGCCGTCGCCATGGTGCTCGGCTTGTTTCAGGTCGAGCTTCTGGCCGTCGCGGTGGCGGGCGGCTGTATCGGGTTTTTGATCTATAACTTCTACCCCGCTCGCGTTTTTATGGGGGACACCGGTTCGATGTTCCTTGGCGGCTGCATCGTCGCAATGGCGTTTGGCGTCGGCGCGCCGCTGCTGTTAGGGCTGATCGGCTTTGTTTACATCTGCGAATCGATGTCGGTCGTGCTACAGGTCATCAGCTTTAAAACCACCGGCAAACGAATTTTCAAGATGAGCCCAATCCATCATCATTTCGAGATGTCGGGGTACAGCGAAATCCAGATCGGCTTTGCCTTTTCGTTGATTACGGTCATCGGATCGGTGCTCGCCTTTTTGGCGGCGCGCAGCTTTTAGGAAAGGAGACCATCGACGGTGGCAGAACAAACCTCCCGCAAAAGGCCTCAAACGGTAAACGGGCCGATGGACGCGACCTTTCTGATCATCGTGCTGGTGCTCGTCTCGTTCGGCCTGATCATGATGTTCTCGGCAAGCTATGCCAACGCCTATTACCTCAAGGGAAATTCGCTGTTTTATATTTCGCGGCAGCTGCCTGCCGCCGCCTTCGGCATCTTTGTCATGCTGGTGGCTTCTCGGGTCGACTACCGCATTTTTAAGCCTCTGGCCTTTCCGCTCTATCTGTTCTCGCTGGTGCTGCTGGTGATCGTCCTGTTCATGCCGCCGCTCAACAACGCGCGGCGCTGGATTTTCATCGGCCCGATCAATTTCCAGCCGTCTGAAATCGCAAAATTCGCGGTGGTCATCTTTTTCGCCGCGCTGATCTGCAAAAACCACCAGAAGATGAACACCTTCAAATACGGCATCGGGGTCTTTATACTGGCGCTGGCTCCGATTGTTTTTCTGATGATCAAGGAGCCGCACCTCTCGGGCACCGTGCTGATTCTCGCGCTTGGCGCGGTGATGATGTTCATCGGGGGCACCGACGCCCGCTGGTTTGCCGCGGGCGGAATTGTCGCGGTGATCGGAATCGCGGCGGTCATCATCGAGCCGGATCTCCTCACAACGCTGGCTCATTATGCCGGGGAGCGCATCACCATCTGGCTTGACCCCTTCTCCGATCCGATCGACGCGGGCTTTCAGACGGTTCAGTCGCTGTATGCCATAGGCTCGGGCGGGCTGATGGGAGCGGGGATCGGCGCCTCCCGGCAAAAATACCTTTACCTGCCGGAGCCCTACAATGATTTTATCTTCGCGATTGTCTGCGAGGAGCTTGGCTTTGTCGGCGCGGTTGTCATCATCGGCATCTTTGTGCTGTTGATCTGGCGCGGCTTTGTCATCGCCACCCGCTGCCCCGACCGCTTCGGCGCACTGGTTGCCGCGGGGCTGACCGCGCAGGTTGGAATCCAGACGCTGCTCAACATCGCGGTGGTCACCAACACGCTGCCGAACACCGGCATCAGCCTCCCCTTCTTCTCTTACGGCGGAACCAGCCTGGTCATGCTGCTCGGTGAGATGGGAATCATTCTGTCGATCTCCCGCAAAACCCCCATCGAGAAACAATAGCCGCCCTTTACGGCACAAAACAGGAGTGTATCGAATATGAAAATCCTCTTTGCCTGCGGCGGTACCGCCGGACACATCAATCCCGCCCTTTCGGTCGCCGATTCGCTCTGCGCCCGTTATCCGCAAACCG
>CAZVAV010000071.1:0-7792 GCA_964625135.1 uncultured Oscillospiraceae bacterium
CATTAGCGGTGGTGGGCTAACGTTGTTTATTATATCGCAATTGATTTTCATATGCAACAGTCCCAAAGCGATTTTTCCTGACAGATTTTAGGGAACGCAGGCGCACGATTTATCAATAACGACGAAATCGTTGGCGTTGCGCCGGACGAATCCGCCACCGGCGGAAAAAAGAACAGGAGCGTCCGTAAGACGGACACTCCTGAAATCTTTAACAAAAGATCTTATCTTCTGTTGCCGAAGCACTCGCTGCAGTAAACCGGGCGATCGCTTCTGGGCTGGAAGGGAACCTTGCAGGGCGCCCCGCACTCGGCGCAGGTAGCGTCGAACATCTCGCGAGGGGCTCTGCCGTCTCCACGACCGCTCGAGGACTTACGGGCGTCGCGGCAAGCCTTGCAGCGCTGCGGCTCATTGGTGAAACCTTTTTCGGCGTAAAAGGCCTGCTCATTAGCAGTGAAGACGAATTCCTGGCCGCAGTCTTTGCAAGTGATGATTTTGTCGTTGTACATTTGATTACCTCTATTTCTTTAGATCGCTGCCCCACCGTATGTGGAACATTTGGTTTAACTATACACGCAAAGAAACGATTTGTCAACAGAAATCGTTGGAAATAAATAAATTGGGCAATTCTGACAACTTTTCCATTCGTTTTTAGTCTTTATTCGTACCGTAGCGCCTCAATCGGGTCGAGCTTGGCGGCCTTGTTGGCGGGATAGAAGCCGAAAAATACGCCGATGGCCATCGAGAAGCTGACCGCAATCCCCACAATATTGAGCCCCGGCCACCCCGGCGCACCGATCAGCACCGATCCGACCCGGCCTAACGCGGTGCCAAGCGCCACGCCGATGCTGCCGCCAATCAGGCAGATGATCATCGACTCGACGATGAACTGCACCCGGATCGCGCTGTTCTTTGCCCCGAGCGCCTTGCGGGTGCCGATTTCGCGGGTTCGCTCGGTCACCGAAACGAGCATGATGTTCATGACGCCGATGCCGCCGACCAAAAGCGAAATCGCGGCGATTACACTGATGGCGAGGCTCATGGTGCCCATCATGCCGGTCATATTGCCGATCATGCTGTCCATACTGTTGGCAGTCACCATGACGTAATCGTTGTCGCGGTAAAAGCGTTTGTTAAAATAGTCCTCGGTCGCTTTGGCGAAGCTTTGCGCATCCACCCCGTCGTTGGCTCGCACCTGCAGGTAGTAATACCCGCCGTCATCGTCGTTGATCTGCTCGGCCACGCCGATCGGGATAAAAATATTGGTCGTGGTGTCGCCGGTCATGTTGGCGGCAAAGCCGGTTACCTCGTAGCGGTAGACCCCCACCACCGTGAAGGTATAGTCCCCCTGCGCAAGCTGGAGCTTGATCTCCCTGCCGAGCGCCTTGTGCAGCGCCAGACCGGGAAAGAGCTTTTCGACAAAGCGGTCGGAGATGACCGCCACAAACTTTTCGCCGCCGACCTCACGATCGTTGAGGTCATGCCCCGCGATGACCGGGATGTTCTGGATGCCCAGCGCGTTCGCGTTGACCCCGATGACGCTCCCCTGCGCCTGGTTGCGCCCGTTGAGCGCCTGACCGTCTCCGACCCCCTTCGAGACGGCCAGCGCCTTAATCTTGTCCGAGAACGCCTCTCGGTAAACATCGATCATCTCATCTGTGATTTTGTCGGAATCCTCCCACGGGCGCGCCCAGTTGGCATTTCCGTTTTCATCCGGCCTGTCCCGGATGCCGATCTGAATCGAGTTTGCGCCGAGGTCGGCCAACAAACTCGTCACCGAGCTAGTCATCGCGTTGCCGACCGTGACGATGGCGATGACCGACGCGATGCCGATGATGATGCCGAGCATGGTCAACAGCGCCCGCATCTTGTTTGCCCGCAGCCCGTTGACCGCAAGGCGGATATTTTCGAGCAGGCTCATCGTGCGCCGCCCCCCTTCTCCTCCCGGATGATTCGGCCGTCGGCAATGGTGACGATCCGCTCGGTTTCGGATGCCAGCTCCGGGTTATGGGTGATCAGAACAATCGTTTTGCCCTGCTCCTCATGCAGCCGGTGAAACAGATCCATCACCAGCCGCCCGGTCTGGGAATCGAGTGCGCCGGTCGGCTCGTCGGCGAGCAGGATGGCGGGATCGTTGGCCATCGCCCGGGCGATGGCGACCCGCTGCTTCTGCCCGCCCGAGAGCTCGCTGGGAAGGTGCCTGCGCCGGTCGGACATCCCAACCTGCTCAAGCAGCTCGGCGGCGCGCGCCGCCCGTCTGGAGCGGGGCAGCCCCGCATAGAGCATCGGCAGCTCGACATTCGACTGGGCGCTGGTTCGCGCGATCAGGTTGAAGGTCTGAAAGATAAAGCCGATCTTTCGGTTGCGAATTTCGGAAAGCATATCGTCCGGCACCTGATCCATCGGCACCGAATCGAGGCTGTAATGGCCTTCGGTGGGGCGGTCGAGCGCCCCTATGATGTTCATGAGGGTCGACTTGCCCGAGCCGGACGCACCGACAATCGAGACAAATTCCCCCTGCCGCACCGTCAGATCGATTCCCTTGAGAATTTCGAGCTCATTCGGCTGGCCGATGTAAAAACGCTTGATGATCCCCTTCATGTCAATGATGGGGGCTGCGGACAAATTTTTTTGCTGCTCCATCTGATCACCCCGCCAGCGGCAGAACCGCCATGCCGTCCGAAATGCCAGTCGGATCGGAAATCACCCGATCGCCCTCCTTGAGCTCCTTTGAGGAGATCTCAAGCGCGAAATCGGTCTCCATGCCGGGGGTCACCGCAACCGCGCGGGCGAGGGTCTGCATCACCGCGCCGCTGTCGGACGTCCCCTGCTCCTCGCGCAGGACGTAAACGATCGAGTTGCCCTCGGCATCGGAGGTCACCGCCTCAAACGGCACCGAAAGGACGTTCTCCTTGCGCTCCACAATGACGTTGAGCCGCACCTTCATCCCCACCCGGAGCCCCGCGTCGGCTTCAAGCAGGGCGATCTCGGTTTCGTAGGCGGCGGTGCCGTCGGTCTTGGTCTCCCCGTCCTTGTCCTTGACGGCAGCGGGGGCGATGCGAGCCACCTCTCCGTCAAAGGTCTTATCCCCGAGCGCGTCCGACTTGATGACGCTCTTCATCCCCTCACGCAGCGAAGCGATGTCGTATTCCTTGACCTCGGTCTTGACCACCAGACGGTCGATGTCCTCGACGACGAAGAGCAGCCCGTTGCCCGGCAGCCCCTCCTTGGCATACACCGCCGTCACCACCCCCGAAGCAGGGGCCTTGACGGTGCATTCCGAAAAGTCCTTTTGCAGCTTTTCAAGCTGGAGCTTCTGAACCGTCAAATCCTGCCCGAGCTGCCCGAGCTCCACCTTGTTTTTCATCGCATCCAGCGCACGATCGGCATCCCGGTCGGCCAGCTCCTTGGCCTTAACCGCTTCAAGGTAGTCAAGCCGGGCGTTACGATAGTTTATCGTGATCTCATCATAGATCTCGTCCTTATCGTCGTAGGCCTCCTCCCACTTGTCCCGCGCCTCGTTATAGGCGGCTTCCTTCTCCTCAAAGTCCTTCTTCGCCGCCGCAAGCTTTGCCGCGTCGCCTTCCCGCTCGGCCGCCTTGAGGGCGCTTTCGGCCTTGTTCATCGCAATCTCGGCTCGGGTCATCGCCCGGTCGAGCCGGTCGTAATCCTCGTCGGCCTGATCGAGCTGATCCCGGTGATCCTCGAAATCGCTGCGCCGCTCGGTATAGTGCTTCTGGGCGCGGGTTAAATCCTGCTCCGCCTTGACAAGGGCGGTATAGCTCCCGTCGCCGAGATCCTTGAGCATGTTCTGGTAATCCTCCTCGGTCATCGAAAGCGAGAGCTCCGATTCCCGGGCGGTTTTCGTGAGGGTGCTCTGCTGCGCGGCGATATCCCGGCGCAGGTCGGTGGTATCGAGCTCGGCCAGAATATCCCCCGCCTCGACCCGGTCGCCCACCTGAACCGAGACCTCGTTGACCAGCGCGGTCTGGGTAGAATAGACGCGGGACGCCTGCTCGCTCTCCAAGCGCCCGGTCAGCGAAATCTGCCGCACCAGCTCGCCCGACGCGAGCTCGGTGACCGGCACCCGGACGCTGAGATCCTTTGGCCGGGTAAAATGCCAGATTGCACCGCCCGCGACGGCGCAGAGCGCCAGTAGCAGCGCAATCCTGCGCTTCTTTCCGCGCTTTTTAGTAAACCGTGCGATTTCCTTCTTTTTGGCCTCCCCATTTGTATCGGGAAGTATGACGGCGGTTCCCACAGCGTTTTGCTCCTCCATATTGAAATCCTTTCCAGCCGGACGCGGTTATCCGCTCCGCTCTTTATGTACTAAGTATTATAATACAGATAGAATAGCACAGACAACAAAGCATTTCAAGTTGTTGCCTGAAAATATCCATACAGGTCAAAAATCCGACCTGACTCCTGTAATCTATAACGAGGCATCGGGGGAATTTTCTTCAATTTCCGGGGAAATTTTCTCCCGCTCCCCATGAAGGGTGGGGAAAGCTGAGGAAATCGCTGCAAAATCGAACACATTGAGTAGGTGGAAAATTCTTGGCAATCCGCCTCAGACGATAACAAAAGGGACGCCGCAGCGTCCCTTTTGTTATCGCCCGAGATAGGCCTTCTTCACATTTTCATCCGCAAGCAGCGCCCTGCCCTCCCCGGAAAGGGTGATCCGTCCGGTTTCGAGGACGTAGCCGTAGTCGGCGGTGTGCAGCGCCATGTTGGCGTTCTGCTCGATCAAAAGGATGGTCATGCCCTGCTTGTGAATCTCCCGGATGATCTCGAAGATCGACCGGACGATCAGCGGGGCGAGCCCTAAGGACGGCTCATCCATCATCAAAAGCCGGGGACGGCTCATCAATGCACGGGCGACCGCCAGCATCTGCTGCTCGCCGCCTGAGAGGGTTCCGGCAAGCTGCCAGCTGCGCTCCTTGAGGCGGGGAAAGAGATCATAGACCCATGCAATATCCTCGTCAAGGCTGTCTCGCCGCAGATAAGCGCCAATCTTGATGTTTTCAAGCACCGTGAGGTCGGGGAACACCCTGCGCCCCTCCGGGACGAGGGTAACACCGTGGCTGACGATCTGCTCGGTGGGAAGTCCCCCGATCGGCGCGCCGTCAAACAGAATCTCTCCGCTGCGCAGCGGTACCAGTCCCGCGATGGCTCGCAGGGTGGTGCTCTTGCCCGCGCCGTTTGCGCCGATCAGCGTCACGATGCTGCCCCGCGGCACCGAAAAGCCGATGCCCTTGACCGCTTCAATGCCGCCGTAGCTCACCTTGAGGTCGTTGACCGCAAGCATTGTCTGTTCATTCGTCATCCGCCGCCACCCCCAGATACGCCTCGATGACCCGCTCGTTGTTCTGAATCTCGGCGGGTACGCCCGAGGCGATGGTTTTTCCAAAATCGAGCACATAGATGCGGTCGGAAATCCGCATCACCAAATCCATATGATGCTCAATCATAAAGATGGTGAGGTGATGCTCGTTTTTGATCCGGCCGATAAAGTCGGTCAGCTCCATCGTTTCCTGCGGGTTCATGCCCGCCGCCGGCTCGTCGAGCAGCAAAAGCTGCGGCTCGGTCGCGAGCGCGCGCGCAATCTCAAGGTGCCGCTGCTGGCCATAGGGCAGGCTGCCCGCCACCTCGTCGGCGAGATGGGAAAGGCCGAGAATTTCAAGCAGCTCCCCCGCTTCGCGGCGCATCCTTTGCTCCTCGGCGCGGTTGAGCCGAAAGGTCGCGGAAAACACCCCCGCGCGGCTTCTCATATGCTTGGCAATCAGGACATTCTCAAAGACGCTCAAATCCCGGAACAACCGGATATTCTGGAAGGTTCTCGCGACCCCGAGCCGGGTAATCTGATCGGGGGTCTTTTCGAGCACCTGGGGAAATTCCTCGGCATGCTCCCCCGCGTAGAGCTTTTTCATCTTGCCCTGCGGATGGTTTGAGAGAATCAGCGCATCGTTGAGGTAAACCGCGCCGTTGGTCGGCTGATAGACGCCGGTAATGACGTTAAAGGCGGTCGTTTTTCCCGCCCCGTTCGGTCCGATCAAGGCGACGATCTCCCCGCTGTTCACGGTAAGGCTCAGGTCGTTGACCGCCACCACGCCGCCAAACTGCATCGTGATGTTTTGGAGGCGAAGGATATTCTCGCTCATTTCGCCCCCTCCTTCCCGCGACCCGTCCCAAAGGGATGCCTGCACCATCGGGCGATGCCGTCCCAGGAGAATTCCCGGCGTCCCATCAGGCCACGGCGATAGAACAGCACCACCGCCATGAGCAGGACGGAAAAGACGACCATCCGAAAGCCGTTGCGAAACAGCGGGATCGAAACACCGCCGAGCACCAGCGGCTGATCAAAGAAGCGCAGCCACCATTCCTTGCTCGCGGTGACGAGAAACGCGCCGAGCACACTGCCGGTGACGCTGCCGATGCCGCCGATGACGACGATCAGCAGGATGTCGTAGGTCAGGGTGATCGAGAAGGTTTTCGAGTCGATCGAGCGCATGAACATCGCGAGCATTCCGCCCGAAACCCCGGTGAAGAACGAACTGATGACAAACGAAAGCTCCTTATGCCGAAACAGGTTGATGCCCATCGCCTCGGCCGCGATCTCATCCTCGCGGATGGCGAGAAACGCCCGGCCATAGCTGCTGCGAATCAGCAAAACAATGACCGCGATGCAGAGCGCCGCGACGAGAAACGGCATCAGCAGGCTCGAAAAACCCGGAATTCCCTTGAGCCCATATGAGCCGTTGGTAATCTGGTCGAGCTGGGGGCTTGCGATCAGCGCCCGGATAATCTCGGAAAAGCCAAGGGTGGCAATGGCGAGATAATCGCTTTTGAGGCGGAGCACCGGAATGCCGATCAGCGCCGCGAAGAGAGCGGCCAGAAGTCCGCCCGCGATGAGCGCGAGGAAGGGATATGCCGCCCGCAGCCAGCCGGGGGCGGTTTCGAGCAGCACCTTGAAGCCCCGAATGGCGGGATGGATGCCGTTCATGTAATAGACCCCGTCGATGGTCTTGACCGGAATGAGCAGAATCGCGGTGGCATACGCGCCAATCGCCATGAATCCCGCCTGTCCCAGTGAGAAGAGCCCGGTAAATCCGTTTAGAAGATTCATCGCCACCGCGACGACCGCAAGGATTACCCCTTTATGTAACACGGTGACCAGCATGCCGTAACGCGCCTTGTCGGCGTCGATTGTAATCAAAACCAACACGACAAGGGCGGCAAGCAGAAGGGAAAGCGCTGTTTTCACTGATTTCTTCATACCATCACACCTTGTCGATCATTTTTTCACCGAACAGTCCGGTCGGCTTAAAGAGAAGCATCACAATTAAAAGCAGAAAGGTAAAGGCATCGGAGAAGGTCGAATAGCCGAACGCGACCAACGCCGTCTCGCAGATACCGATGATAAAGCCGCCGACCACCGCGCCGGGAATTGACCCGATGCCGCCGAGCACCGCCGCGACAAAGCACTTGAGGCCGGGCAGGGTGCCGGAGAACGGATTGACCGACATCCGATCGGTGAAGTAGAGGATCGAGCCGACGGCGGCGAGCGCCGAGCCGATGACAAAGGTCGCGGAGATGATTCGGTTAATCTTGATGCCCATCAGCCGCGAGGTTTCAAAATCCTTCGAGACGGCGCGCATCGCCATCCCAAGCTTGGTGTGGTTGATCAGCATGACCAGCGCGAAAACCAGCGCAATGGTCAGCACCGGGGTCAAAAAGGTGAACAGCGAGGCCGAGTGATCCCCGATCTGAAAAATCTTTTTGAGCAACGGGATGG
>CAZVAV010000072.1:0-7783 GCA_964625135.1 uncultured Oscillospiraceae bacterium
CTTGTCACGGGTGCTCTGCGATGTCCCCTGCTCGGGGCTTGGCGTGCTGCGCCGCAAGCCCGAGATCAAATACCGCGGGGAGGACGCCTTCGGCGATCTGCCCGCCCTACAGTATAAAATTCTGGAAACGGCTGCAAACTACCTAGAGCGGGGCGGGCTGCTGGTCTATTCCACCTGCACCCTTCTGCCCGAGGAAAACGAGCGGATTGTCTCCCGCTTTTTGTAGGAGCACCCCGACTTTTCTCCGGCGCCGTTGGAGGGGGAGCAGTGGTACGTCACCCATCTGCCGGAGCAGACCGGCGGGGATGGGTTCTTTATCTCGCGGATCAGGAGAAACGGATGAGCGTGAACGAAGCGACCGAAAAGCTTGATATCCTGTCAATGCTGCCAGATGAGCTTGAAGCAATGCTCGTCCGGCTTGGTCAGCCGCGCTTTCGGGCGGGGCAGCTCTTTTCCTGGCTGCATGAAAAGCGGGTGATCTCATTTGACGAGATGACCAACCTGCCCGCGGCACTGCGTCAACAGCTGTCGGGCTGCTGCGAGATCGCACCGGTGATCGAGCGCAGGCGGCAGCAGGCGCGGGATGGAACGGTCAAATTTCTGTTCCAGCTTGGCGATCAAAACACCATCGAGTCGGTGCTGATGCGCCACGACTATGGCAATTCGCTTTGCATCTCGTCGCAGGTGGGCTGCCGGATGGGCTGTAAATTCTGCGCTTCGACGATCGGCGGAAAGGTTCGCGACCTTCTCCCCTCCGAGATGCTCGGTCAGGTCTACGCCGCAGGGCGGATCACCGGGGAGCGGGTCGACAGCATTGTCATGATGGGGATCGGCGAGCCGCTTGATAATTTTGAACACGTCGAACGGTTCCTCGCGCTGATTCACCACCCCAAGGGATTAAACCTCTCGCACCGGCATATTTCGCTTTCGACCTGTGGGCTGGTGCCGAAAATCGATGCGCTTGCCGAGCAAAAATACCAGCTCACCCTTTCGGTTTCACTGCATGCCTGCGACAACGAGACGCGGGATCAAATCATGCCGGTGAACCACAGCTACCCGATTGAGGAGCTGATTGCCGCCTGCAAACGGTATTTTCAAACAACCGGACGGCGGATTTCCTACGAATACGCGCTGATCGCGGGGGTCAACGACAGCCCCGCGCAGGCCGGCCGGCTTTTGGCGCTGCTGCGGGATCAAAGCTGCCATGTCAACCTGATCCCGGTCAATCCGGTGGCGGAAACCGGGTTTTCCCGAGGAAGCAGAAAGGATGCCGAAGCATTTCGGGATCTTCTGATCAAGGGAGGGCTTTCGGCAACCATCCGCCGGGAGCTGGGAAGCGAGATTGACGCGGCCTGCGGACAGCTGCGGCGAGAGGACGCAAAGGAGGGAGCACATCCATGTGGATGACCGGTGAAACCGATATCGGACAGAAGCGGCAGAACAATCAGGATGTCTTCCTGACCGAACCGCTCGGCTCGGCCGGGCTGCTGCTCGTCTGCGACGGAATGGGCGGAGAGCGGGGCGGTGCGCAGGCGAGCTCGCTTGCCCTGTCCGCCGCTGCCGGAAGCCTGCGCCGTTCGATTCGCGACGGGATGAACGAAAACTCGGTGCGCCGCGCCCTCGAATGTGCCGGAGCCGCCGCGAACGCGGAGGTTTTTATGGCCGCCATGTCCGACCCCGCGCTGCACGGAATGGGTACCACTCTGGTCGGTGCGGTGGTGCAGCAGGACTGCGCCCATTTTCTCCATGCCGGCGATTCCCGCGCCTATCTGCTGCGGGATGATCTTTTGACCCAGCTCACCGTCGACCATACGGTGGTGCAGATGCTGGTGGATCGCGGCGAGATCAGCGAGCGCGACGCCAAGGTTCACCCGCAGCGCCATTATATCACCCGGGCGGTCGGGGTGGGGGAACAGCTCCGCTATGACATTTTTTCGATTGATCTGCTGCCGGGTGACGCGCTGCTGCTGTGCAGCGACGGACTTTATAACTACCTGAGTCACGAGGATCTCTGTGCGCTGACCGCCGTTTCGCTCCGGTGCTCCAGCGCGAGGCCGCTAATCGACCGCGCCAATCAAAACGGCGGCGGCGACAACATCACGGCGGTGCTCTGCCGGATCACGAACGGGGAGAAGAAACATGGATAACTACATCGGGAAACGCATCGAGGGGCGCTACCTCGTCAACGAGCTGATCGGCGTGGGCGGCATGGCCAATGTTTATAAGGCCACCGATATCACCGACGGCAAGACGGTGGCGGTCAAGGTGCTGCGCGAGGAGTTTTGCGACAACGAGGAATTCCTGCGCCGTTTTAAAAACGAGAGCAAGGCGATCGCCATGCTCTCTCATCCGAATATCATCAAGGTTTACGACGTCTGCTTCTCCCATAAGATTCAGGTTATCGTGATGGAGTATGTCGACGGGATCACCCTCAAGGAATATATGGAGGAGCAGAACCCCCTCTCGTGGAAGGAGACGCTGCATTTCATCACGCAGGTGCTCCGCGCACTCTCCCATGCGCATGCGAAGGGGATCGTCCACCGGGACATCAAGCCGCAGAATGTCATGCTGCTGCCCAATGCCCAGATTAAGATTACCGATTTTGGCATCGCCCGCTTTGCCCGCAGCGAGGCCAGAACCCTGACCGATCGCGCCATCGGCTCGGTGCACTACATCAGCCCCGAGCAGGCGCAGGGCGAGCACACCGACCAGCGCGCCGACATCTACTCGGTCGGTGTGATGCTCTATGAGATGCTCACCGGTCAGCTTCCGTTCGACGCCGACAGCCCGGTTTCGGTCGCGCTCAAGCAGATCGAGCTCGAGCCGCCCATGCCCCGCAGCATCAACCCCGAGATTCCCGAGGGGCTCGAGGAGATCACGATGCGGGCGCTGCAAAAGAATCCCGAGCAGCGTTACCAGTCGTCGGACGAGATGCTTGCCGACATTGAGGAATTCAAGGCAGATCCATCGGTTCGGTTTGAGTACGATTACCTCACCGACGATGACGCGGAGGATGCGCGCTACCGCCGCACCATTCTGAGCCTGAAGAAGGGAAAGAAGCAGATGAAGCCTGAAGAGCCGAAACGTGATGAGCCTCGCCGGACGCCTCCCCGCCGCCGTTCGGTGCGCCGGGAGGAAGAAGAGGATCGCCGCCCCGTCCGCCGCCGCTATGAGGAGGAGGAAGACCGCCGCCCGGTGCGCCGCTATCAGGAGGGCGAACGCCGTCCCCGTCGGGAGGAGGAGCCGCGCGCAAGGCGGCTTCCCAAGGAGGACTATCAGGAGGAGCGAGGAGGCTCGGTGCTGATGGCCTTGGCCGGTATCACCGCTGCCTTTGTGGTGATCTCGCTCGTCTTTATCGGCGCGATGCTTTACCTCAACAATCCGCTCGAAAAGGTGCCGGACGTGCAGGTGCCGAGCTTTGTCGGGCTCAAGTACGATGCGCTGACCAAGGCGGAGGAGTACAGCAACTTTACCTTTGAGGTTGACGATAACCAATACAACGACCTCTACGAGCGGGGCGCGGTCATCAGCCAGAAGCCGAAGGAGGGAACCAAGGTCAAGCCCGATTCGGTGGTGCGGCTGGTCATCTCGAACGGAACCAAGGTGGTCAAGATGCCCAATCTGATCGGCCTTGAGGAAACCGAGGCGTATTACCAGCTCGCGGAGCTCGACCTTGAATACCAGAAGATCGAGGTCTTCTCCGACCAGACCCCCGGCACGGTGGTCGCCACCGAGCCGGGCTACGACAGCGAAATCCCGGCCTCGACGGTGGTCAAGGTGCAGATTAGCATGGGGCCGGAGAACAAGATTGTCGCGGTGCCCGATCTTCTGGGCAAGAGCATCGATGAGGCGAGAGCCGAGCTGGAGGCGATCGGGCTTGAGATCGGCGGAATCAGCTATGTCAACAGCGCCCAGAAGCGGGATACCGTCCTGTCGCAGGACCCCGCCGCATCCTCGCAGATGTCGACGGGCGGCTTTGTCAATCTCAACGTTTCGGCGGGGGAGGGGCAGTCGAATATGATTACCCTGCATGTCCCGCTGCCCGCGAACGTGGAGGAGATTGTCAAAATGCAGGCGATGTTCGACGGAAAAATCCTCAGCGAGGAGCGTGTGCAGCCCTCGGTCGCTCGATTCTGGAAGCCCACCTTCCAGGGAACCGGCATCGCCAAAATCTTTGTCCTCTACAATGACTTCCTCTATCAGACCTATGAGGTGAACTTTGGCTCGGGTGCGTATACCCTGACCGAGGATAACTCGTCCAACGTGTCCACACAGTGACGGGGGAGAATGGATGAGAGAGGGAAGAATTATCCGGCAAACCGGCGGCTTTTACTATGTCGACTGCGGCGGGGAGGTTTTTTCCTGCCGCGCGCGGGGGCTCTTTCGCAAGGACGGGGTTACTCCTCTGGTGGGCGACCTCGCCCAAATTGAGGAAACCGAGCCGGGCAGCGGCTTTGTCGTCGGCCTTTTGCCGAGAAAAAACAGTCTGGTGCGCCCTCCGGTTGCAAACATCGACCTGCTGCTGCTGATCCTTTCGATTGCCGACCCGCCCCCGAATCTGCTGGTGGTCGACAAGCTGCTTGCCATCGCCGAATACAAGGGGATCGAGGTTTCGATCATCGTGACCAAGGCCGATCTCGCCGATTCCTCCGAGCTGGCCGCACTCTACCGGGGCGCGGGCTATCGGGTGAGCATCATCAACAGCCTTGCCGATTCGCCCGATGAGATCAAAGGAATGCTCGAGGGTCATCTTTGCGTGCTGGCAGGCAACACCGGGGCGGGAAAGTCCACCCTGCTCAACGCCATCGAGCCGCAGCTGGCGCTGGCCACCGGTGAGACGAGCCGCAAGCTGGGACGGGGGAGGCACACCACCCGCGTCACCGAGCTGTTTGAGCTGGGCGGCGGCCTGATTGCCGATACCCCCGGCTTTTCCGCGCTGGAAACCGCCCAGTTTGAGCGCATCCGCAAGGAGGAGCTGGCCCTCTGCTTCCGGGAGTTTGCCCCCTTTCGGGATTCCTGCCGGTTCACCGGCTGCTCGCACACCAAGGAGAAGGGCTGCGAGGTGCTTGCCGCCGTAAAACGGGGTGAGATCGACCCGTCTCGGCATAAAACCTACTGCGAAATGTATCAGGAAGCGAGACAGATCAAGGACTGGGAGGTCGTCTGATGGGACGCTGCATTGTTTTCTGCGCGGGAGAGGCAGGGCCTCTCCCGCCCGATTTTACCCTTGCTACCGATGATTTTGTTATCGCCTGCGACGCGGGGCTAACCCATGCCCGGGCGCTGGGCATCGTCCCCCATCTTTTGATGGGGGATTTCGATTCGCTCCGGGAGGCGCTTCCCGCCGACATCGAGACCCTGCGGTATCCGGTCGAGAAGGACGACACCGACAGTATGCTCGCACTGCGCGAGGGGCTGCGGCGGGGATACCGGCGCTTTGTCCTGCTCTTTTCGCTCGGCGGCAGGCTGGATCACACGGTGGCCAATCTCCAGACGCTGGCATTCCTGCGGGAGCAGGGCGCGCAGGGGATGCTGGTCGGCCCAAATGATACGGTGCGGCTGCTTGAAGGCCCGGCAAGCCTGACGCTGCCCCGCCGCACCGACTTCACCCTGTCGGTTTTTGCGTTTAACGGCGACGCAAAAGGGGTAACATTGACCGGAATGCAGTATCCGCTCCAAAATGCCACCGTGACCGGATCGTTTCCGATCGGGCTTGGCAACCATATTCTGGAGCCGATCGGCAAAATCGAGCTGCAACAAGGCTGCCTTCTGGTCATTACATCGCGAATTAATTAAACTGTTTGAAATTTAACAAAGCGTTTATACATACAGGAGAATTTAACTGTGTTTTCAAAGAAGGATATTACCCGTCTGCTGATTCCTCTGGTGATCGAGCAGACCCTTGCCGTCACCATCGGAGTCGCCGATACGGTGATGGTTGCCTATGTCGGGGAAGCGACCGTCTCGGGCGTTTCGCTCGTCGATACCATCAATATGCTCATCATTCAGGTTTTTGCGGCGCTGGCCACCGGCGGCGCGATTGTGGTGGCGCAGTACATCGGTCGTAACGACCGGGAACGGGCACAGGAGGCGGCACGTCAGCTCTTTTTCGTTGTGACGGCGATCGGCATCATTGTTTCGCTCGTTTGCAGCATCTGGCGGGTTGAACTGCTCCGGCTGGTTTACAGAACCGTCGATCCGGCGGTCATGGAGGCCTCGCAGGAATATTTCCTGTTGATTGCCGCGTCCTACCCGGCCTTCGCCATCTACAACGCGGGCGCGGCTCTCTTCCGGGCGCAGGGGAATTCCCGTGTTTCGATGATGACCGCCCTGATGATGAACGTCCTCAACATCGGCGGCAATGCGCTGTTCCTTTTCGTCTTTCACATGGGCGCCTTCGCGGTCGGTCTGGGGACGATGATCGGCCGGGTCGCCGGTGCGGTGGTCATGATCCTTTTGATCCGCAGACCGGGCAACCTGATTGCGGTGCCGCACTTTCTTCCCTTTCGCTTTGAGCGAAAGATGGTCACCACCATCCTGCGCATCGGGGTGCCGACCGGAATGGAAAACGGCATGTTTCACTTTGGCAAGCTGCTGGTCGCCGGGCTGATTTCCTCGTTCGGCACCGCTGCCATCTCGGCCAACGCCGTTGCCAACAGCATTTCAAATTTTGCCTGCATCCCCGGTCAGGCGGTCGGCCTCGCGATGATCACTGTGGTCGGGCAGTGCATCGGCGCGGGGGAGCAGGGTCAGGCTCGCACCTATACCAAGCGCTTGCTCGCAATGGCCTATCTGATTGGCGGCTCGCTCAATTTTCTGCTGATTCTGGGGATGAAGCCAATGGTCGGATTCTTTCCGCTCTCGCCCGAGGCGCTTCGTCTCGCCTACATTACCGCTACCATGCACGCGGCAGGCTGGATTTTCTTCTGGCCGACCGCCTTTACGCTGCCTAACGGCCTGCGAGCGGCGGGGGATGTCCGCTTTACGATGACCGCTTCGGTCATCATCATGTGGGTCTGCCGCATTGGCATGAGCTATGTGCTGGGTGTCGGATTTGGGCTGGGCTTAATCGGTGTTTGGATCGCAATGGTCAGCGACTGGGTTGTGCGAACCGCTGTTTATCTCTGGCGCTTTCACGGAGAGCGCTGGCTACAGCACCATGTTGTGTGATATTCACTCTGGCAAATCAAAACCCCTTAAGATCGGCTTTGAAAGGCCAATTTTAAGGGGTTTTGTGTATGCTTTGAGAAAATATTTGTGCGACGGCCTCATTTTTGTCGTTTAAAAAAGACCGATCCAGCGCAAAAGGCAGACACAGTCCTCAAAGCCCTGCTGATAAATCAATTCATTACTAAAGCTATGTGTTCGGTTTTTGGCAGCATCGAACCGATTGATGAGCGCCGCATCCTTTCCCAGCCTTTCAAGAATTGCTGCGTAAAGTTCGTCGCACTCCCGTGAGGCAGCGGCGTATTCCGGGTCGGTCTGCTGACGCTCGTAAGCGAGGCGGGTGCAGGACTGAGCGCAGCAGTCGCTAAAATTTTGAGCAAAGGTTTGATAGCCGCTTTCCATGATGTGATTCCTTTCTCTCCATCAAAGGCTTATTGCAGGTTGTATTCTTATATATTTCGTCTTTGCTGATCTTTAACACAATAGTACTTCAAAAACATGCTAAAGTCAAGAAAATACTGATCTTTAGCATGTTTAGGAGGCAGTTATGAAGATATATGAATTTAACGGAAAAAAGAATCTATCTTGTGGTCTTTTTCGGGAAGCCCGCCATAGG
>CAZVAV010000073.1:0-2911 GCA_964625135.1 uncultured Oscillospiraceae bacterium
ATCAAAAGGATATTCAGTCCCCGTTTCAATATTAGTGACTGTGACATCTCCCATTTCAATCCCGTCAAAGCTGTCAGGTGTGGTAACTGGCCCGGAACCGCTGCCGGGGTCACCATATAACATAAACTGGATACCATTATCATGCGGCATAAATGGAACTGCGGAGACAATGATTATGGGGTCGCTGTTATCTGCGGGGGTATCCTCCGCAATGGTGAAGGTCAGTTCAGGGGAAGTAATCTCCCAGCTTTCAGCAGGAGTAATCGAAATTGTGTAGGTTCCCGGCGAGAGCGGCGAATCCAGCTTTAAGGTGTTCCAGCTCCCATAGGTACCCTTGTTGCCATCATCAATGACAGTAACGGCATACTCGGTATCATCCTCTGAAATTATACTTGTGTTCTCACTGGTTAACATCGAAAGTATTGCAGTGCTTTTTACAACAATTTCTGACTTTGAGACAGAGAAAACCTCAAAGGATACCTTTATTGCAGAGCGTTCTGTTTTTTCGAGAGCATTTGTTGTAACGGTGATACCACTGTCAAGCGTTGCATCGGGGGCTACTGTGTCTGTGTCCGCTGTACTGGTGTCGGTGGTATCGGTGTCCTCTAAATTGGTATCCGCCGGGGTTTCCTCCTGCTGTGTTTCCGTCACAGCGGTTTCAGGGATGTCGGGCGGGACTTCTTCCGCAAACACCATGCCCGACGTACCAAACGTCAGGCAAAGCGCAAGCAGAAGCGCGAGTAATTTTTTCATGTGTTTCTACGCTCCTCTTGTTTTTTAGTCATATGTCCCCTTAATTCAGGAACTTTAGACCCTTTTATATTACAACAATAGTTCATGTTTATCAAGCCTTTTTAAGAACAATAGAGCATACATATTCGGAACGATAGACGTTACCCTATAGAGGGGTGATTCGATGTCCGAAAAGAAGCCGTTCCACTGCGAGGTTGGAGAACGTATCTCACAGTTACGTATCCAGCAAAAATATACACGCGAAATACTGGCTGAAATGGTTGGAATTTCAGACCGCTTTCTCTATGATATTGAAAGCGGGCGCAAGGGCTGTTCGGCGGAAAATCTGCTAGGGCTTTCCAAGGCGCTGAAAATCTCCGCCGACTATCTGCTCACAGGGGAGAACGACGCAAAGTGGGCGGAGTTCTCCGGTCTGCTCCGACAGCTTGCCGACCTGCCGCCCGACAGCCTGCCCTATGCACAAAAGCTCCTGACGGACTTTGCGGAGTATGCCGCCAAGAAATCCGTATAGTCAAAATGCAAAACCCGCCGCTGAAAATTTCAGCGGCGGGTTTGTTGATTCGGCAAATAATTCCCATGCCATTTCTCATAGGGATGGCATGAGGTGATTGACATGACAGCAGAGCAAGAGAAAACAATACAAGCCTTTGAGCGCGAAATAAAACTACATATCAACGATGTCCTGTTCCGTGAAGGGTATTTAACAGAACAGCTATTTAACAGAGTAAAAAAGCAGTTACTTCAAAGCGGCGTATGATATAATAGAATAACAAGGTTAGAGAAAAGAAAAGGAGACGTTGCACATGGTCGATGTTGAAAAGATTGGGAATATATATGAAGAGCATTTAAGGGTTGTGTTCTATGCTCGCGTGTCGACCGGCAGCGACGCCCAGTTAAACTCACTGGACAATCAAATTGAGTATTACACAAAATTTATTCAGAACAACCCAAACTGGGTATTCGTGGGGAAATATATAGATGAGGGTATCAGCGGCAAAAGCGTTCAGAAGCGCGAGGGTTTTCTCTCTATGATCGACGACGCATTGCAGGGAAAATTTGATCTGATTGTTACAAAAGAGATCAGCCGCTTTAGCCGAAATCTGTTAGACTCCATTAAGTACACAAGGAAACTGTTACGCAATGGTGTGGGCGTATTATTTGAAAATGATAAGATCAATACCTTTACGCCGGGGTCTGAATTTTATCTGACCGTCATGGGCGGTATGGCGCAAGAGGAACGAAGAAGAATCAGCGAACGCGTCAAGTTTGGTTTTCAGGAAGCGATTGAACAAAACGTAGTGCTTGGCAACAATCATATTTGGGGATACCGCAAGGATAAAGGGCGGCTGGTGATTGAGGAAAAGGAAGCCAGAATGGTGCGCCGCATCTTTGAATTGTATACGGGCGATGCTCCCGATCTGAACGCGGGATGCGGGATTCATAAAATATGTCAGATATTAAATTCAGGCGAAGACCCTATCATAAAAGAGCTTGACCTGCACGGCAACAAGGAAGGCAAACCATTTAGCTTTTCGACCGTTCGCGGGATTTTGTGCAACCCAAAATACAAGGGTTATTATTGTGGAAGAAAAACAAAGCGCATAGAAAAAGACATGAAAGACAGTGACGACCCAATTGCCGCGGTAGAGTATCTTCCCCAAGCAAAGTGGAAAATGGAAAAGGTAGACGAGGATATTGTACCTCCAATCGTTTCAGAGGAGCTTTGGGAAAAGGCAAATGCAATTCTTCGGAAATGGCGGGAGGACAATGACAAAGGCCGCCCGATCAGCTACCAGAACCGTTACCAATACAGTGGCAAAATTATCTGTATGCAACATAACACGCACTATCAACATACCTGTTACCATTACGAAAGCGGCGATAAAGAATTGTGGCAATGCAAGCAATATACAAAGCTAGGAAAAAAAGGATGCACGGGGCCAAAGGTCTATACAAGTGAGCTGGATGATATTTTGACGGTTGTGATGCGGGAGATTTTAGTGAACAAGGATAAAATTATTGAGGATATGATTAGTAAGTATCTAAGCAGCGGAAGCGAAACGACAAAGAAAAAACGTTCCGAAGAAACAATCCGAAATCTCATTGCAAAGCAAGACGATGAACTTCAAACCGCCCGACATTATCTCATTAAGGGTAT
>CAZVAV010000073.1:2921-3961 GCA_964625135.1 uncultured Oscillospiraceae bacterium
CGAAAAGGATTATTTGAAAGCGTCCGAACCAATCAAAGCGGAAATCGCCAAATTGGAAGCTGAACTTGCCATGCAGGAGCAGGCGGAACAGGCGAACGAAGATTTTAACCTGATGATTGAGGGATTGCGGGAAGCGATGAATGAAATCCTCGATTTTCAGGAGGGGGTCAATCAGCGCGTCGTGGATACCTTGCTTGACCGCATTGAGGTGCACCCTACCGCCGACCCGAAAATAGTACCCCTGAAAGTCTATTTTAAGCTTGGGGAGCCTGTCCGGGGATACGTCATTAACAGAGGTGAAAAGGTAACTTCTGCTTTGCCACAATCATCCATATGATGAAGGCTTCCATCACTACCGAGGTCGCACCGATCGTGGGCAGCGAAAAGCAGTCGGAGGAACTGGTTTCCTATCTGCTTGCCGAATTTGAACAGGATCCCCTAAAGATCTGGGAATCGAACATCTTCGGCAAAAATCTACACGATCTGGTCAATGAGGGCCTGCGCAACAAACTCAGCCGGATGCCCCCCGATGCAAGGTGCAAGCTCACTGAAACGATCGAACGGATTATCAACTTTCCAGATATAATAGGACTAATTCAGAAACCGCATGACTGCGGGAGCCGAATTAGTCCTAATTTTTTCAGGGATTTGAGGTGATAAATCGGGATTTTGACGAATACGATAGGGAGCTTCCTGTTGTTTCTTTATAAATAACGGCAAAATTTAGTCCTATTCGATATGCTGGTAAAAAACCTCTCTATTAGTTATGAGTTATGCATCAAAGTAGGAAAAAGAAAGGAAAGGATCGTACATGAGTGACTGTAAGATCATCGCCGTCGCTAATCGGAAAGGTGGTGTGGGTAAAACCACCATTACCTTGAACCTCGGATATGCTCTCGCGGAAAAGGGCTATCGCATCCTGCTGGTGGACTTTGATTCCCAAGCCAATCTGTCAAAGGGTTTGGGAATTTCCGCACCGGCCAAGGATGAAAACACCATCTGCCAGCCCATGTGGGCGGATATACGCGATCTCGACATGC
>CAZVAV010000073.1:3971-7765 GCA_964625135.1 uncultured Oscillospiraceae bacterium
TTATATCAAGCAGCGCGGCAAGCTGCACTTCATTTCCTGCAACGAAACCCTCTCAGTTTTGGAGATGGAGATGGTGGGCGCCATGCGGCGGGAGTATATCCTCAAAAACATACTGGACGAGCTGCGCGGCGACCATGATTTCATTCTCATCGACTGCGGCCCTTCGCTGGGCGTGCTCACCGTCAACGCCCTCATCGCCGCCGACAGCACCCTTGTCGTCTCCACTTTGGAGAGCGATTCCAATGAGGGTACCAAGCTGCTGGTCAAATCCATCCAGCTTGTACGCAAGAAATACCGGCATATGCTGGAGGTGGACGGCATCCTCATGAACATGGTGGTGGACCGCACCATTCTCAGCCGCGAAATGATGGCGGAAACCAAACGGGATTTTGGCGAGGCCGTCGCTGTATTTGAAACGAACATCCCGCGCACATCCCTGTTCGGCCGCGCGAAAAAGGCGGAACAGACCATTTTTGAGTATGCACCTAAGAGCAAGGGGGCGGCCGCCTTTTCCGCATTCTGTGAGGAATTTTTGGCGAAGGGGGGCTATGCGGATGGCAAGCGATAAAAACGCCATGCCCACCTTGGACACCCTCTTCGGCGGCGCCGAGATATCAGAAAACGAGATCACGCTGATAGACGACGCCCTCATCGACGAATTTCCCGGCCACCCCTATCGCCTTTATACTGGGAAGCGCCATACGGATCTGCTGGACAGTATCCGGGAATTCGGCGTCTTGTCGCCGGTGATCCTGCGGGCAGAGCCAACCGGCCGCTACACTCTGCTGGCGGGATACAACCGCCGTCACTGCAACCGGATCGCCGGCAATAAGCAGCTCCCGTCCGTTGTTATGTACAATGTCAGCGATGGAGACGCTAAGCTGATCATCACCCACTCCAACCGGCAGCGCGGCCTTGATGAATTGCTGCCCAGCGAAAAGGCATTTGCTTTCAAAATGGAACTGGAGGGGCTGAAAGAAACCCGTCGGGAGCAAAAGAAGGTGGCGGCAATTGAGGCGCTTGAAAAAGCTGTGAATGCTGATGAACAGGACGATTCCGGCAAGCTGTTCAAATTTGAACAGGGAGAATATACACGGGACATCCTGGCCAAGCAATACGGCCTTAAAGCGACCGAGGTACAGCGTTTGATCCGACTCACCCACCTCTGCCCCAACCTGCTCGACCTTGTAGATGAGGGAAAAATCGCCGACTATGTTGCCGTTCCGCTCACCTACCTGTCGGAAGATATGCAAGCGGAGGTGTTCCACCAAATGACCGAGCGCGGTTATCGCGTGGATATCGACAAGGCGGAGTTGCTCAAGCGGAGATTTCAGGAAAAGAAGCTCACGGCGGACAAAATCGCAGATATCCTCGCCGGAAAGGAAACGGTCAAAAAGGTTTCTACCAAAAGTCCTGTGGTGAAACTGCAACCGGCCACGGTGAAGCGGTACTTCACCCGTGGGGAATCCGCCAAGGAAATCCAGACCACCATTGAAAAGGCTTTGGCATTGTACTTCTCGCAGCAACGACAGGAGGAGCGGTGAAATGGACAGGTTTTCATACCATAAGGACCAAAAGGCTGAAATCATCACCATCAAAGAACGCGCGATTACGCTGAAGCTGTCGGATGCCGACGTGGAGCGTATTTTTAAGAAAGCAGGCGCCGCCGGGCTTACCGTACCGGAGTTGCTGCAAAACTTTATTGGCGATCTGGTTGACGGCACCTACAGCAACGGCTCCGACGAGCGTGATTATGCGCAGCGATGGTTTGACCGCTGCTGGTTCGGAATGTTCCCTGAGCACACCTTCACACAGTATCTCATTCAATCTGACCAGTTTGATGTTGTTGTGGGTCTCTGGAATGATATTCAAACCGCCAAAGAGGATCTTGCCGACACGCTTGAACATCCCGATGAATACGGCGCGGATGAAGTTTCGGCTTTCAAGGAAGATATCGCGGATTGGGAGAAGGATATCCACGGAATCTTCGCGGCATTCAAAAGCAACGCTGCGGAAAACAAAATCGGCACATTGGAACAGGAAATGGAACTGGTTATCCGGTGGAAGGCCAGTCTGGAAAAAGCGCTCGCATAAAATTACACCATACTGCTTTAAGCACTTGACCCTTCGGGGCCGGGTGCTTTTCTTTTGCCCAAAATCAAAAAAGGAGAGCCAAAACATGAACGATTCTAACCGCCAACCCAGTATTTGCCCGCAAAAGCCGGACGCACAATTTCTTCGCCTTTACCGCATGGGCCTAACTGATATAGACGGCTGCCCCGAGGTGATGGGGCTGGAAATGCTGGCGTCGGTCACTTCCGGTTGCCTGTACGACGACTTGGATAAGCTTTCGGCGCTCAGCCTTTACAATGAAGCAATTGCCAATCCTTTCCCCTGCCAGCTTTCGCAAATCCATACCCGTCTGCTCAAAGCCTATGAGGAAGCCGGGGAGCCGGTTCCAAAACCTATACAGCTGCTGGCAAAGGACGCCGACTGCCTGACTTATTTCCTGGTTGCTTTCTTTGAGGATTGGCGGGAATATCTGTCCGCCGACGGCCTGCTGGAGGTGCAAAACACATGAGGAAAATCTATCTCTATACCGAACCGGACGGCGGCGTCCCCTTTCTGCGCTTTCTGGCGGTCACCGACGAAAAGATGCGGCAGAAGCTAAGGCACGGCCTGTACTGCCTCGCGCGGTTTCCAGACTATATGACCGAGCCGCATGTAAAGCATTTCAATATCGAGCGCTATAAAGACCTCTACGAATTCCGCGAGCGCATCCGCATTCTGGTGCGCATTATTTTTACCCTTGACGCCGCCGGGAATGTCATTATTCTGCATCCCTTCGTGAAAAAGCACGACCGCAACACCATGCAGGCGCTGGAGTCATCCCTGCGGATGCTCCATCAAATAAACAACGCACAGGGAGGCCTGACCGAATACCAGTGGAAGGAGGATGCAAATGCCGCGAAAACGAACGAGAGCAACCATGGTGGCCGTGGTGGCGCTGGCTGCCATAGCCGCAACTGTTTTGCACTTAATTTTGAAGAAATGAGGGAAAAGAAATGAAACGAGTATCCCTGCTTCTGGCGCTGCTGCTCGTGGCCGGCATGAGCACCACCGCCTACGCACAGGAAAAGGAACCGGACGACCCATCGGAAGTGCTGGTCTTCACAGATGAGGAAGGCTCTGCCGCCGCCGGCGCTCCGGTACTAAAGGATGTGCGCGTCGTCAGCGAGGACGGCCAGCAGCGCATCATCAAAACTTGGGAAGCCGCCCCGGGCTATGACTCCGAACAGCTGGTGGAGCCGGATTTCCAGCAGAACGGATTTAACTACAAAAAGAGCTATCTGCTGATGGTGTCCGAGAACAGCCAAAAGCAAAGCAAGCTGGCAAGCGAAACCGTCACGGTTTCCCATGAGCAAAAGGACGGCGCAATCGCCCGCCTCGCGCCGCTGCTGGACTATGATCAGGACGGCTATCAGGGGCAGCTTCAACTCGACGCCGCTTCCATTTACACCGAGGCTGCCGGCAAGCAGAACTATACCTACGCCGTCACCGATACGCGGGAATACACCGGCATGGATCGCAACGACACCTACAACATCCCCAAGAACATCACCAAAAACGGCACGGATCTTCAGCTGGTAGATGTGGACTGGACCGAACTGGGGGACGGCAACTACCGCGCCCTCGCCTCCTATCGCGGGACCGCCACCGGCGTCAGCGTGTCCGGCTACATTTCCACCGCCACCTATCTGGGCGAGGTGCAAAAGAATACGCTGGACAGCGTG
>CAZVAV010000074.1:0-3553 GCA_964625135.1 uncultured Oscillospiraceae bacterium
GGGGCACCCGCTGTTGTACAGCGGGTGCCCCATGAAACTCAATCCTCTTGCTCTTCGGCATCCTGTGCGGCCGGCTGAGCGCCCTCCTCGTCCTCCTCAGACAGAGAAGCTTCCTCCTCGGTATGCTCCTCGGCGGGAGCACGCGCCATCGTGACAACCTTACTGCCCTCGGCAAGCCGCATCACCCGCACGCCGCCGCCGTAGCGGGACTGCACCGTGATATCGCCGACCGAAATCCGGATAATCACGCCGTCATCCGAAATCAGGAACACCTCATCGGTGTCCTCCACCGACTTAATCCCCGCGACCGGCCCATTGCGGTCGACGTAGTAGTTGAGCACGCCCAAACCGCCACGGGAACGAACGGGATAATCCTCAGTCTTGGTTCTTCTGCCCTGTCCCGATTCCGACACGGTCAGCAGGCAGCCGTCGGGGCGCACCCGCGCCATTCCAACCACCTGATCATTCTCCGCCAGCCGAATCGCACGCACACCGCGGGCGTTTCGTCCCATTCCACGGGCTTCGGTTTCGGCAAATCGAATCGCGCGACCCTGCCGGGTGGCGATGATCAGATCATCCTCGCCGTCGGTCATCCGCACCCAGGTCAGCTCATCCTGATCATCCAGACTGACGGCGATCAGCCCTGCCTTGCGGATATTCTTAAAGGCGGAAAGCGAGGTTCGCTTGATGACGCCGCATTTGGTCACCATGCAGAGATACTTTTCCTCGTCAAAGGCTCCGACCTTAATCGCGGAGGTGACCTTTTCCCCCTGCTCAAGCGGCAGCAGGTTCACAATATTGGTTCCCTTGCCGGTTCGCGAGCTTTCGGCGATCTCATAGCCCTTCAGGCGGTAGGCGCGACCCCTGCTGGTAAAGAACATAATATAATCGTGGGTGGAGCAGACAAACAGATCGGTGACAAAGTCCTCTTCGCGCCGGCTTAAGCCGGTCACGCCGCGTCCGCCCCGCTTCTGGGTGCGGTAGTTGTCGGTTGTCTGCCGCTTGATATAGCCATAATGGGTCATCGTAATGACGCAATCGGTCTCAGGAATCAAGTCCTCGATATCCACCTCGCCCGAAACCGCTTGAATTTCGGTGCGGCGGCGGTCGCCGAACTTCATGCCGATGGCGGTGACCTCTTCCTTGACCAGTGCAAGAATTTTCTGTTCGTCCGCAAGAAGCGCCTGCCATTGTGTAATTTTCGTTTCTAGATCCTCCAATTCGTTGAGAATCTTCTGGATTTCCAGCCCGGCGAGCTGGCCGATCCGAAATGCGACAATCGCGGCGGCCTGCGGCTCGTCAAAGCCAAATTTTTCGATCAGCGCGAGCTTGGCCTCGGCAATTCCGCCCTTGGTGGCGCGGATCGCGGCGATAATTTGATCCACGATGTCGACCGCCCGCTTAAGACCCTCGAGAATATGCGCCCGTTCCTGCGCCTTTTTCAGGTCGAAGCGGGTTCTGCGCACCACAATCTCTTCCTGAAAGCGGATATAGTGAACCAAAATCTCCTTGAGGGTCATCACCTTGGGCACGCCGCCGGTCAGTGCGAGCATGATGACGCCGAATGTCTCCTGCATCTGGCTGTAGGAGAACAGTTGATTTAAGACCACCGCGGCATTGGCATCGCGCTTGAGCTCGATGACCATCCGCATGCCGTCGCGGTCGGATTCATCCCGCAGGTCGGAAATCTGCTCAATCCGCTTATCCTTGACCAGCTCGGCGATCGATTCAATCAAACGAGCCTTGTTGACCCCGTATGGCAGCTCGGTGACGACAATGCGCTCGCGGCCGTTATGCATCTCCTCGATTTCGGTGCGGGAGCGGACAACAATTCTTCCGCGCCCGGTGCCGTAGGCCGCCCGAATGCCGCTGCGCCCCATAATAATGCCCCCGGTCGGAAAATCCGGCCCCGGCAGATGGGTCATCAGCTCCTCAAGCGTCGCGTCGGGATGATCGATCAACGCGCAAACCGCATCGACCACCTCCCCCATGTTATGGGGCGGAATATTGGTCGCCATGCCCACCGCGATGCCGGTTGAGCCGTTAACCAGCAGGTTCGGGTAGCGCGACGGCAGCACCAGCGGCTCCTTGAGGCGTCCGTCGTAGTTCGGCCCAAAATCGACGGTATCCTTTTCGATATCGGTCAACAGCGGCATCGAAGCCTTGCTCATCCGCGCCTCGGTATACCGATAGGCGGCGGCGGGGTCGCCGTCGACCGAGCCAAAGTTGCCGTGGCCGTCGACCAGCGGAATCCGAAGCGAAAAATCCTGCGCCAGCCGCACCAATGCGTCATAAACGCTCGCATCTCCGTGCGGATGGTAGCGACCCAGCACCTCACCGACGGTATACGCGCACTTGCGGTAGGCGTTGTCGGGGGTGTTGCTTGCCTCATACATCGTGTAAAGAATCCGGCGGTGTACCGGCTTTAGGCCGTCCCGCACATCGGGCAGCGCCCGGCCGACGATCACCGACATCGAATAGGCGAGATAGCTCTCCTTCATTTCCTTTTCGATGTCAACGTCGACGAGCCGCCCCTGAATCATTTCTTCCATCTGGTATCCCTTTCCTTATCTGTCACCGGATGTTTCACGTGAAACATCCGACTAAATATCGAGGTTGACCACATACTGTGCGTTCTGTTCAATAAATTCACGGCGGGGCGCGACCTTATCCCCCATCAGAATCGTGAAGATGGCGTCGGCCGAAACCGCGTCCTCCATCGTGACCTTGAGCATCAACCGGCGGTCGGGATCCATTGTCGTCTCCCAAAGCTGCTCGGGGTTCATCTCGCCAAGGCCCTTATAGCGCTGGATGTCAACCTTTTCGCCGTTTGGCGCAATTTCCCGCAGCCCCACATCCAGCTCCTTGTCGTTGTAGGCATACCGCATCTGCTTGCCGCGCGCCAGCTTATAGAGCGGCGGCTGTGCCAGATAGATATGTCCCGACTCGATCAACGGTTTCATATATCGGAAGAAGAAGGTCAGCAGCAGCGTGCGGATGTGCGAGCCGTCGACGTCGGCATCGGCCATAATGATAATTTTATCATACCGCAGCTTGGTCAGATCAAATTCCTCGCCGATTCCGCAGCCCAGCGCGGTAATCACCGGCGTAAGCTTATCGTTTCCATAGACCTTATCGGCCCGCACCTTCTCGACATTGAGCATCTTGCCCCAGAGCGGAAGAATCGCCTGATAGCGGCGGTCTCTTCCCTGCTTGGCCGAGCCGCCTGCCGAGTCACCTTCGACGATATAAATTTCAGTGCGGTCGGTTCCCTTTTCCGAGCAGTCGGCCAGCTTGCCGGGCAGCGACGCAGTTTCAAGCGCCGACTTGCGGCGGGTCAGCTCCCGCGCTTTTCTCGCGGCTTCACGGGCACGGGCAGCGCCCAGCGACTTTTCCAAAATGGCGCGGGCGACCGCCGGATTTTCCTCAAAATATTGGGTCAGCTTGTCAGAGACGAGCGAATCCACCATGCCGCGCATCGCGGTATTGCCAAGCTTCGCCTTGGTCTGCCCTTCAAACTGGGCATTGATCAGCTTCACCGAAACAATCGCGG
>CAZVAV010000074.1:3563-7599 GCA_964625135.1 uncultured Oscillospiraceae bacterium
CCTCGCCGGTCAGATTCTTATCATTTTCCTTGAGCAGATTATACCGCCGGGCAAAATCGTTCATGACCCGGGTCAGACCCGATTTAAAGCCGACCTCATGGGTGCCGCCCTCGCCGGTATTGATGTTATTCGCAAACGAAAGAAGAAGCTCGTTATAGCTGTCGTTATATTGCATCGCCACTTCCGCGATCGAATCGCCGTCCTGCGCGGTAATGTGGATGATATCGGGATGCAGCGGCTCAAGCGCTCTTTTTTGGTGCAGATACTCGACAAAGCTCGAAATTCCGCCCTCGTAATGAAGCTCTGCCTCAAATTCTTCCTCGCCGTCCTCACAGCGGGTGTCACGCAGAACGATCCGAAGTCCTGCGTTGAGAAACGCCTGCTCGCGCAGCCGCGTCAACAGCAACGCGCGCTCGAATACCAGCTCCTCAAAAATTTGGCTATCCGGCTTAAAGGTGATGGTCGTGCCGGTATCGGTACAGTCGCCGATCACCGTCAGATTCGTGACAATCTTTCCGCGGGAAAACCGCTGATGATGGATGTGCTGTCCGTCGCGCACCTCCACCTCCAGCCACTCGGAAAGGGCATTGACCACCGAGGAACCGACGCCGTGCAGCCCGCCCGCGACCTTATAGCCGCCGCCGCCGAATTTTCCTCCGGCATGCAGTACCGTCAGAACGACGGTCACCGCCGGAATTCCCAGCTTTGGCTGAATGCCAACCGGAATTCCGCGCCCGTTGTCGCGAACCCGGATGATATCTCCGGGCAGAATATCGACCTCGATGTCGGTACAATATCCGGCCAGCGCTTCGTCGATCGAGTTATCCACAATCTCATAGACGAGATGATGCAGCCCCTTCGGACCGGTCGAACCGATATACATGCCGGGGCGCTTTCGCACCGCTTCAAGACCCTCGAGTACCTGAATTTGATTTTCGTCGTAATTGCTTTGCTGGGTGTTATTCAAGAAAACCTCGCTCCTTCTTCTCACCAGTTGCATATATGGAAAATTTTTCTAATTCCTGTTCAAGCCCTCTACAAATCCGGTGCGCCGCCGCAGCGTCGCAGTCGAAATCTGTGAGATATAGACCCGCGTGCCCCCCTCATCGAGACAGACAACAAAGCTCTTTGGCAGATCCTGTGACACATTGGTCACTTGCAAATCCTCTTCGGCCTTCGCGAGAAACTGTCTGGTAATCTTTCCCACAGACGCCGTTTCAATATCAAAGATTCCGATGACCGCGTCGGTGCGCACCACCGTATCCTGCCCGAGATGTAAAAACATTCCAATTCTCCTTTTTCTGCTCCACCTCTGCCGTCATCCGCTGAGACAACCGTGCTTCATCTCAAACAGCGCGTCAATTCCCGTCACCTGCACCGGATCACAGCAGGTGATAAAAATCTGCCGGTTTTCCAGCCGATGCAGCAGATAATCGCGGCGCAGACCGTCAAGCTCACTCATGACATCGTCGAGAAGAATCACCGGCGGCTGTCCGGTTACCTCCTCCATCAGGGCGCTTTCCGCGAATTTCAGCGCCAGCACCCCGCTGCGCTGCTGTCCCTGTGACCCAAACGCCCGCGCCGAAATGCCATTGATCAAAACCTCAAGATCATCCCGATGCGGGCCGACCGAGGTCACCCCCGCCCGAAGATCCTCCGCGCGCCGCTCGGTCAGCAGCCGCTTCATCGTTTCGCGGCTTGCCTCCCCATCGACCTCGATGGTAGGCAGGTAGCGCAGCGAAAATTCCTCCCGCCCGGTCGAGATGCCATGATAAATCTCCCGGGCATACGGCGTGAGCCGTTCGACAAAGGTTTTTCGCGTCAGCGTCAGCAGCGCGCCCGTTTTCGCCAGTGCGTCATCCCAAATTTCGAGCGTATCGAGCAGCACGGGCTGCATGACGGCATCTTTTAAAAGGGCGCTGCGCTGCGAAAGCAGCCGCTGGTATTCGGATAGCACCGACAGATAGCGCGGCTTGGTCTGCCCAATCACCGTGTCGATCGATTTTCTCCGCTCCGCCGGGCCGCCCTTAATTAAATTGAGATGGGTCGGCGAAAAAACAACGCAGCAAAAGCTGCCCGAAAGCGCCGGTAACGATTCCATCCCCATCGAGTCAAGAAGAATTTCCTTTTTTTCGCCTAACCGAATGGTTGACAGATGTTCCCGATAAGAATCACAAAACCGCAAGGAAAGACCCACCTGCCCTTCGCCGATCGGAATCAGCTCGGCCTCCTTCGCTCCCCGAAAGCTTTTTGCTCCCGAAAAGAGCCAGATTGCCTCGAGCAGATTGGTCTTCCCCTGTCCGTTTTCGCCAAAAATAACATTAACCCCATTCTGCGGACAGAAATGAATGCTGCGAAGATTGCGAAACGAATCAATCGAGATCTGGGTTACCTTCACCGTATAAAACCTCCCACTCGATCCCATTGACCGTCACGATATCACCCGGTCGTATTTTTTTGCCCCGCATCAGACAGGGCTCGCCATTGACCAGAACCCTTCCCGCCTGCACCATTTCCTTCGCGGCGCCGCCGGTCATTACCTCTCCGCAAAATTTCAGCAATGCGTCAAGCTTGATCAGCTCGGTTGTAATGGTAATCTGCTTCATATGATCTCCTTACCCTTCGGCCTTAAGGCGTACCGGCAGAACAAGAAACACAAAGGAATCCCCCGCGGTGGGAACCACCTTCATCGGGGACAGCGGGCTGTTGATTTGCAGCAGCACCTCGTCGCAATCGGCGGCGCGAAGCGCGTCGAGCAGATAACGGTTATTAAAGCCCATCTCCATCCCGTTTCCGTCGATGGTGGCGGCAATCGTATCATTCGCGCGACCCAACGCGGTCGAGCAGCTCAGATCAATTCCGCCCTCGTAAAACTTAATCCGCAGCGGGCTTTTAATCCGCTCCGAGATCAGCAGGCCGACCCGCTCCACCGCGTCAATCATCCCACGCGTATTTAACCGGACGGTTAACGCCTCCCCCACCGGAATCGCCGTGTGATAATCCAAAAACTCACCCTCCAGCAGCCGGGAGAAAATCTGATAATCTCCGATATGGAAGATAATATGTTTTTTTGAAATCTGCATCCCGACCGGCTGCTCGCTCTCCTCGTCCAGTACGCGGGAAACCTCTCCCAACGCCCGTCCCGGAACCACAAAGCGAAGCTCTCCGTCAAACGCAACCCGTTCCTTGCGCACCGCAAGACGATAGCCGTCCACCGATACGAGCGAAAAGCTCCCCTCCCCCAGTTCAAACAGCGAACCGGTATGAACCGGCTTGGCGTCCGACTGGCTGACCGCGAAAATGGTCTGGTCGATCATCGATTTCAGCGTCATCTGCGGCAGCTCAAAATCAGTGACCTCCCCAATTGCCGGAAATTCCGGAAAATCATCCGCGGGCATCCCAAGAATCGTAAATTCCGTCGCGCCGCCCTTAATCTCGGTCAAGCATTTTTCCCCAACCGAAATCAGGATAAACGCATCGTCGAGGCGCTTGATAATATCCAGAAAAACCTTCGCCGGCAGCACAATTTCCCCGGGCTCCGCGACCTGCGCGTCAATGCGGGTGGAAATCCCGGTATCAAGGTCATAACCAAACAGCTCCACCCCGGTATCAGAGCAGCGAATCAGGATTCCTTCCAGGGTAGGAATCGAGGAATGGGAGGAAACGGCGCGACTGACTACTGCGGCCGCCTCGCAAAGAACGTTTTTCTCGCATTTTATCTTCATTTAAAAGATCTCCTTTTCTACAGAATAGAAAGATATCAATATTTAGTAGTAATAGTAGGACAGGTTGAACACGTGGAGAAGGTCAGAAAACGGGATTCCAATCAGAAAAAACCTCAAGTTTTAAACCTTGAAAATGTTTTAAAAGAACAATGGCTTCAACACGTACCAAATTCACGTGTGAAAAGATGTTTAAAACGTTGGTGAGAATGTTGAAAACTGGTTGACTTTCAACATCTCTTTCCACATTTCAACGGTTTTCCACTGGTTCAACGTCTCTTGAAAACTCGATTCTACTCAAAAGGAACAGATCC
>CAZVAV010000075.1:0-7589 GCA_964625135.1 uncultured Oscillospiraceae bacterium
CGATCAAGGAGGCTTGAGCTGATGTCTAAAGGAATTATGTATGTAGACGATCGCCGCGTCGAGTTTGACGGCGAAAAAAACGTCCTGGCGGTCATCCGCAAGGCGGGCATCTCGGTGCCGACCTTCTGCTATTACTCCGAGCTTTCGACCTATGGCGCTTGCCGGATGTGCGTGGTCGAAAACGACCGCGGCCAGATCGAAGCGTCCTGCTCGATGGAGCCGAAGGACGGCCTGCGCATCTATACCAACACCAAAAAAACGCTGCGCTACCGCAAAATGATTCTGGAGCTGCTGCTGGCGGCTCACTGCCGTGACTGCACCACCTGTGAAAAGAACGGCGCTTGCAAGCTGCAGGAGCTGGCCAAGCAGTTCGGCGTCCGCCGGGTGCGGTTCCCCGACACCCGCGAGCCGATGGAGAAGGACGAGAGCAGCCGTTCGATTATCCGTGACCCGAACAAGTGCATCCTCTGCGGAGACTGCGTGCGGGTCTGCGACGAGATTCAGGGCATGGGCATCATCGACTTTGCGCATCGTGGCTCCAAGCTGCGGGTCATGCCCGCCTTTGACCGTAAAATTTCCGAAACCAAATGTGTCAACTGCGGCCAGTGCGCGGCAGTCTGCCCGACCGGCGCCATTACGGTGCGCAACAACATCGGAGAGGCCTGGGAAGCGCTGCACAACCCGAATAAGCGCGTGGTCGCGCAGGTCGCCCCGGCTGTCCGGGTCGCGATCGGCGAGAGCTTCGGCCTCGAGCCGGGCGAGAACGCAATGGGCAAGCTGGTCGCGGCGATGCGCCGCCTCGGCTTTGACGAGGTGTACGACACCACCTTCGGTGCCGATCTGACCGTCATGGAGGAGTCGCACGAATTTCTTGAGCGGGTCAAGGCCGGCGGCCCCTTCCCGATGTTCACCTCCTGCTGTCCGGCGTGGGTGCGGTATGTGGAAAACTCCAATCCCAAGTACATCCCCCATCTGTCCAGCTGCAAATCTCCCCAGCAGATGTTCGGCGCGGTCATCAAGGAGGCACAGAAGCTTCGCCCCAACGGCGATACCCGTGAAACGGTCGTCATTTCGATCATGCCCTGCGCGGCCAAGAAATTTGAGGCGGCGCGACCCGAGTTTGAACGGGGCGGGGTGCGGGATGTTGATTTTGTCCTGACCACCCGCGGACTGACCACCATGATCAAGGAGATGGGCATCCAGTTCAATGAGCTGGAGGACGACGCGCCTGATCTTCCGCTTGGCATCGGCAGCGGCGCGGGTGTGATCTTCGGCACCACCGGCGGCGTCGCCGAGGCGGTGATCCGCCGCGTGTCGGGCAAAAAAACCTACAACCTGCTGCGCGAGATCAAGTACTGCGGCGTTCGGGGCATGGAGCTCCCGGTCAAGGAAGCAACCGTTTCGGTTGGCGAGCAGGAGATCAAAATCGCGGTGGTTCACGGGCTGGGTAACGCGCAGGAGCTGCTTGGCAAGATCGAGCGCGGCGAGGTCTTTTACCACCTGATCGAGGTCATGGCCTGCTCCGGCGGCTGCATCGGCGGCGCGGGACAGCCGTTCGGCCTCTCGTCCGAGAAGAATCTGCGTGCCAGAGGGCTCTATCGTGCCGACAAGGTTGCTCAGATCAAGAGCTCGGAGCAGAACCCCGTCATCGCGGCGCTCTATCAGGGTCTGCTCTCCGACGAGGCGCAGGCGCACGGGCTGCTGCACACCCATTACGAGAACGTGGCGGACTGATTTACTTTTTAGAAAAGCGGGACTGTGTCAATCAAAGTTTCGATCAAACCTTTTCAAAGGTTTGCGGGTTTTTAGGGCAGCGCCCTAAACCGATTTTCGCAAAAATCGGAACGATTGATCGTCAACCTTGATCAGGAGGGTAGAAAAATGCTCCGGGGCACAAACGCCGATGCGCCGCCAGTGGCGGATGCAGCGAGGCATTTGTGGCGCAGCGGCACAGAGAAATACAACCGAATAGGGCGTATTTCGACAATGCCGCAAGAGAGCGCATTTTTCGCAGGGAACCCTATCAAGGGGTTCCCTGAAAGCCGTTCGCATCGTATCATGCACCATTTGAAGCAAGCTTTGTCTACAATCTGGGGCTGTGCCACTTTTTTCTGGTGGCACAGCCCCATTTTTGTTGTGCTACTTTTTCTGCTTTCTTCTGATCGCAACGCAAACCGATTTTTTCAGCGGAGGGTTTCCGCCATTCTCCGGCTTTTCATTGACCAAATCGCCGTCAAAGGGCGCAACGCCCTCCTTTTCCCCGGGTCGCCGTCGAAAACGCAGAATAATTTTCTCCCCGTCGATGAAGATTTCGCTCACTGTGCCGGGCGTGAGCCCCCACTCATCCCGAATGTCCTTGGGGATGACAAAGCGTCCGAGCTTATCCAGCCTGCGCACAAAACCATACTGATCCAAGTTTATCGCCCTCCATATATTTATGTGTTATTAATTACACATAGCATAACCAATCTTATATCCTTATTCTACTCAGGCTACACTATTCTTGTCAAGAAATATTATTGACAGGGGGATAAGTATGATTGATTATGGTAGAATCCAAATTAAACTGGATGAATTGATTCGCAGAGAGGGGATTAGTAAAAACAAGCTCAGTCACCGTGCGGAAATGGAACGCACACAAATTAATAATTACTGCAAAAATGATATCACCCGCTTGGATATTGATGTTTTGGCGCGTATCTGCGCAACATTCCATTGCTCCATCGGCGATCTTCTGGAATATGTTCCTCCCGAGCGGAAAAAGACCGAGGAATAAAAATTTTAAATGATTGCACGTCGTGTCGGAAACGGCTTGACAATTCAAACAAAATGTATGTATAATACAAGAAAGTATTTGGTGATCCATACTTGTTAGGAGCATTCCCTTGGAATATACAAATCTTCCCAGCGTTTCGCATATGCCGTTAAGCGAAAAGGTATACAACATTCTCATGCAATCGATTATGGACGGCAGCTTGGCTCCCGGCTCCGAGCTAAAGGAGCAGCATATCGCCAAGCAATTCGGGGTCAGCGCCACGCCGGTACGGGAGGCTTTCAAGCGTTTGGCCAGTGACGGGCTGATCGCGATTGTTCCCTATCGAGGCGCGGTTGTCAAGGCACTAAACCGTCAAGAGATTGAAGAGGCCTATGCCTGCCGTGAGGTGCTGGAGCAGCTGGCGGTGCAGCAGGCAATTTCTCGCATCACAAAGAAGGATATTGAGCGGCTTCGTCTCTTGCTGGAGGAATACCATACCGCCCCCAATATTGAGCAAGCCTTAATCGTAAGCCAGCGTTTTGACGACTGCATTTACCAGCTAGCACAAAACCAAACGCTGACCGATTTGCTGTTTTCGTTGCGCTCGGTCATTATACGGGATCGAAAATATTCCACCCGAAGTCAGCACCGCAGGATGCAAATTTATCAGGAGCACTTAGCAATTGTCGACGCGATGGCCGAGAAGGATATCCCGGCGGCCAAGTATGCCGTTTCTACCCATATCCAGAATGGGTTGGCTTATATTCGGAAAAAAAGCTGATTGTCCCCTAAAGAGCAATCAGCTTTTTTAACACTATTAATTCTATAGAATATAAAATATATTTTATAGAAAACTTGAGGAGGAACAGAAATGGAAAACATGTACATGTCGCGAGGAGCAAGTAAAATTATCAATACCTGCATTCACGCAAAGCCCGAGGAGCAGGTGCTGATTATCACCGAACAATCCCGCTACTCGATTGCGCAGGCTCTAGCTACCGAGGCATATCGGATTGGCGCGGAAGCGACCATCTGTATCATGGAGCCGCGCAGTCACGACAGCGAGGAGCCGCCGAAAAATATCGCTGCCGCAATGCTGGCCAGCGATGCCTTTATCTCTGTGGTAGGTAAATCAATCACCCACACACAGGCCGTCAAATCCGCGATTGCAGGCGGTTCCCGCGGTCTGGTGCTGACCCATTTCACCGAGGATATGATGATTCGGGGCGGCATCGAGGGGAATTTTGAGGAGCTAAAGCCCATCTGCATCGGGATGGCTCAGGCTATGGCCGGCGCGGAAAAAATCGTACTCACCTCCCCTAGCGGCACGCATCTGGAATATTCCGCCGCAGGCCGCCGGGGAAACAACCTCTATTGCATGGTGGAAAAGGGACAGTTCTCCACCCTTCCGACTGTGGAGGCTAACGTTTCTCCTCTGGAGGGAACGGCCAACGGAATTATTGTTGCTGATGGCAGCATCCCCTATATTGGCATCGGCGTATTGGAGGAGCCTGTCACGCTGAAGGTCGAAAACGGACGTATTGTGGATATTTCCGGTGGCCGACAGGCGAAAATGCTTGCGGATGACCTTGCCGCAAAAAATGACCCCAATGTTTATAACGTTGCGGAGCATGGCGTCGGCTTGAATCCCGCCTGCCGATTCTGCGGCTTTATGCTGGAGGATGAGGGCGTGTTCGGCTCCTGCCATATCGGTATTGGCACCAGCATCACGCTGGGCGGCACCGTAAAAGCGAGCTGCCACTACGATGTGATTATGAAGAACGGCACGATTGTGGCCGACGGAAAAACGCTGATGGAAAACGGCGTGGTGATGCTGTAGCTGTTCCCTCGCACTTGCAAAAGGGAAATCGATCATTGAGGAGAAAGAAAACTAGGGGAGGTATTTGCAATGGAATTTAATCTCAACGTGTATTATACAATTGCGATCGCAGTGGTCATACTTTTGGTCGGTGACGCCATCAAGAAACGTTGCTCTATTCTGCGTAAATTTTGTATCCCTACACCGGTAATCGGAGGTCTGATTTTCACCTGTATCCTCACCTTTGGTAACCTGACCGGCTCCTTTACGATGGTGCTCAACAGCTCCTTCAACGAATTTTTCAGCCTTCTATTCTATGCGGGAATCGGTTATACCGCCAGCTTCAAGCTGCTGAAAAAGGGCGGCCCTCAGGTTATCCTTTTCCTGTTTCTGTCCAGCGTTCTGGTCATCATGCAGAACGGTCTGGGCGTGCTGCTTTGCAATGTGATGGGCATTGACCCCCTCATTGGTCTGGCCACCGGCTCGATTCCTATGGTTGGTGGACACGGAACCAGCGCTACTTGGGCGGTGATTCTGGAGGAAGCCGGCCTGAGCAATGCCACTACCATCTCTCTGGCCGCCGCCACATTTGGATTGGTGTCCGGCGCGCTGATCGGTGGGCCTGTGGGGCGCTTTCTTATCGAACACAATCACCTCAAGCCTAGCGCAGATACAAGCTCAATGATTCTTGGCGATGCGGACGCGGAACATGCCCAGCCCATTACCGAGAGCCGTCTGACCTCCGCTGCCTACCAGCTTCTGCTCACCATTGCTTTGGGCAGCTTCGTCTCCTGGCTGCTGGGTAAGAGTGGGATGTCCTTCCCTGCCTCGGTCGGCGCAATGACCGCGGCCGCAATTGCCCGCAATGTTGCGGATTACAATCCTACCATAAAGCTGAAGCTTCCCGAAATTTCAATCGTCAGCAACATCTCGCTTCTTATTTTCCTTGCGCTGTCAATGATGTCCCTCAAGCTATGGCAGTTGGCCGACCTGGCGCTTCCCATGCTGGTACTATTGGCCGCTCAAGTGCTTTTAATGATTCTATTTTCTATATTTGTTACCTACCGTGTCATGGGTAAAAGCTTTGATGCCGCTGTGATTACAGTCGGTCAGTGCGGCTTTGGTTTGGGCGCGGTTCCGACCGCCATGGCCAATATGCAGTCTGTCGAAGAAAAGTATGGCCGCTCCCCCAATGCTTTCTTCATCGTTCCGCTGGTGGGCAGTCTGTTTATTAATCTGGTGAACACCTTTATTATTACCGGCTTTCTAAATTTTCTCTAGCCCACTATGCGTGTGATTCTTTGAAAATTACGGCTAAATCCATGAAGAAATAGCTGAGCCAGCAGGTCTTACCAAAAACCGGGCCACGACACCGCGGCCCGGTTTTTGGTATCTCCGGGGAATAAAAATTTTATATTTCCTGCCGTTTTGAGAGCTCCTATGCTATAATAGCTTTGTATCGCCAAATCCAAAGGAGGAATAACATGCAGTATATCAAAACCCCAATGAAGGGGATGCCGGAGCAGCTTCCCGCGGACATGCAGCTGCGCGAATATCTGCTTGGCAAAATCAAAACGACCTATGGCAGCTACGGCTTCTCGCTGATCGAGACCCCCGCCATCGAGCACATCGAAAACCTCACCAGCAAGCAGGGCGGTGAGAACGAAAAGCTGATCTTCAAGATTCTCAAGCGCGGCGAAAAGCTTGCCAAGGCCGCTGAGCAGGAGGAGCTTTGCGACTGCGGTCTGCGCTATGACCTGACCGTGCCGTTGGCCCGGTTCTACGCCAACAACATGGCGCAGCTCCCCGCTCCGTTTAAGGCAATGCAGATCGGCAACGTCTGGCGCGCCGACCGTCCGCAGCGGGGACGGTTTCGTCAGTTTACCCAGTGCGACATCGACATTCTCGGAGAGGGCTCCTGTCTCGCCGAGATCGAGCTGATTGGAGCCACCGCTTCGATGCTCGCCCAGCTTGAATTTTCCAACTTCAAGGTCAAGGTCAACGACCGCCGTATCCTCAAGGCAATGGCCGCCTGCTGCGGCTTTGCCGAAAGCGATTACGACGAGGTGTTCATCATCCTCGATAAGATCGATAAGATCGGCCTCGACGGGGTGCAAGACGAGCTGGAGAAGGCCGGCTACGAGCAGCGGACGGTGGAGCAATACTGCGCCTTCTTCCAAAACCTCGGCAAGAGCATGAGCTGCACCGAGTTCTGCGCCGGACGGCTCGACGGCTTCCTTGATCCGGCGGTGCTCTCCGACCTCGAAACGATCATCGACTGCGCCCGCATCGCGGCGGTCGGCGATATGGCGATCGTCTTTGATCCCACACTGGTGCGCGGCATGTCCTACTACACCGGCCCCATCTTTGAAATCGAGCTGCCCGACTTCGGCTCCTCGGTGGCGGGCGGCGGACGCTACGATGAAATGATCGGGAAGTACACCAGCCTCCATGTCCCGGCCTGTGGCTTCTCGATCGGCTTCGAGCGGATTATCACCCTGCTCAAGGAGCGCGGATATCAAATTCCCGACCAGAAGAAGCGCACCGCCCTTCTGATCGAGAAAAAGACCGACCGCGTCGGGCTGATGGAAATTCTGAAGAGAGCTGCTTTGATGCGCGCCGAGGGCGAGACGGTTCTAATCGTCTACCGAGCCAAAAATGTGCGCCATCAGAAGGAAACCCTCGAAAAAGAAGGCTATACCGATTTTCTTGAGCTCCCCGAGCGAGACAATTCATAAAATAGAGCTGCCGCAAAATTTATTTTGCGGCAGCTCTATTTTATGAAAAGCTTCTTCGCACAAACACAAAAAAGCAAATATTCGCAGGCACGTTCCTATCGTTTATATTGGATTGAAAGCTATTTTATGATACTTCTCCACTAAATTTGTTTTTCCTGTTTTATAGTTTGTTACAAAAAATACACCTTTTTTAAAGCTTTTATAAAAGTAATAAAAATTAAAATTATTCTATTTTATTGCGATTTATGTTGAATTATGACAAATTTAAAGCTATACT
>CAZVAV010000076.1:0-7573 GCA_964625135.1 uncultured Oscillospiraceae bacterium
CCCGTTGGCAAAGTTGACCACCGTGCCGG
This sequence comes from uncultured Oscillospiraceae bacterium, assembly GCA_964625135.1. GTDB lineage: Bacteria > Bacillota > Clostridia > Oscillospirales > Ruminococcaceae > Yanshouia. Next base: position 30 of record CAZVAV010000076.1, read on the forward strand.
TCGAGACCCCGGCGGCGGCGGCAAGAAAGTTGACGGTCATGCCGGTCGCCTGCTTGGGGTCGCGAAGAATCACGTCGGCGATCCGCTTTTCGGCCGCCGACAGCAGGGGAAACCGCTGCTTGATCAAATTAAGCAGATTCATGAATTCGTTTCCCCTTTCGTTTCAGGCAGCCGCCCGCCCCGGTCAGCGCCAGCAGGACGCTGGCGGCGGTCAGAGCCAGCCAGATCACCGGAACAGCGCTCCAGCCGAATCGCTCAAGAAGCAGGCCGGTCAGCGGGGACGAGATGGCCGCGCCGATGTAGACCGAGAAGTCGAGGATGCCGACCAGCGTCGAAACCATATTGCGCTCTGAGAAGGCGAGCGGCAGGTAGGAGATGATGATCCAGTTGCTTCCGTTGACCAAAAGAATCAGCAGCCCGATCAGTGCCACCGTGAGAAGCGCCGTCCGGTTGCCCGCCAGCCCCAGCAGCACCGCGACGATTGAGACGAGCGAAAGCATCGCGAGCATCGAGCGGCGGGCGTTCTCCTGATAACGGCCGAGCAGGTGGCGGGCAAGAAATACCCCCATCAGCTTGGACAACGGGATGACCATCAGCAGCCCAAAGGAGGAGTTGGCATCAAGCCCCAGCTCCTGCGAAAAGATGAGCGGCAGCCAGAAGACGGCTCCCTCCTGAATCGCGCCGATGAAGCAGCTGAGCAGGCAGATAAAATACAGCCGATCCTCGCAGAGCTCCCGGATCGCCCGGCCGATCGGCGGAGTATCCCTGCGCTCCTTGAGCATCTGCTCCATCGGGCATCGCCGCACGGTGAACAGCCAGAGTGGGATGAGCAGCAGGGCGCAGAGCCCGGGAACGATGTAGTAGGCCTTCCACGAAAGCGGAACAAACGCCTTGCCCAGGATGCTCCACGAAAGGATATAGCCGGTCACCGATGAGGTGGACATCACAGTGGAAACGGTTTTGTGGTGACGAGCCGGAAGATGAAACGAAAGCAGCCGCAGAAGCGAGCCCCAGAACATCGACTGGACATAGCCGTTGACCCCCCAGACGACCACAAAGGCGGCGGCGCTCGAAAGAAAGCCGATCAACAGATTGATGCAGCCGGTGGCGGTGATGGCGGTCAGGATAAACCGATAGGGCTTGACCCGGTCGCCAAGGAATCCATTCGCGAGCTGCCCGAAGGCGTAGGTGATAAAGTAGACCGAGCTGGCAGCGCCGAGGTATGCCACCGGGACGCCGAGGCTCAGGGACATTTTGGTCAGCGCCACCGAAATGTTGATTCGGCAAAGATAAGCGGTCACATAGGTGCCCCAGCACAGCAGCAGAATTCCGGCTCCTTGTTTGAGTGGTTTCATCTTGTCCTCCAGCCCGGCAAAATTGCCCAAAGATTTGTTGACAACAGTATATACCCACGGCAAAGAAAAAACAATGAAAATATTTCATTATTTATAAAAAGCAATTGAATGTTTTCAATTTATGGCAAGCCGCGTAAAAACGGGAAGGATTTGCTGAAAAATTCTCCTTGACACTGTGGAAAATCCATGAATCTGCAAAAAGTTCACGCAATTTGCCTTTCAATGTGCTATACTCTTTCCCGTAGCCAATTTGCCGTCCCCTGACGGGACAAGGATTTTGATTCGCGAAAGGGGCGATTTGCCGGATGAATCCTTCCAACCACCTGCTGATCGGATCGGTGATCCACGAGATAGCCGAGCGAATCCAGCCTGATCTGCTCAATCGCGCGGCTTTCCTTTGGGGAAACCTCGCGCCCGATCTCGCCCCCACGCAGGCGTTTTTATCCCATCGGGCGAAATACAGGCTTGGAATGGTCAATGACCGGCTGACCCGCACGATGAATGGGGCGCAGGGGGACTGCGGCGTCTGGCGGCGCAGCTACCGGCTCGGCGTGCTCTGCCACTATTACGCGGATTTTTGCTGCTATGCCCACAGCGACAGCTATCCCAAGAATCTTCTGCGGCATATGCGGCACGAGCATCGGCTCTCAAAATATTCCCACCGCCGCCGCGAGCTGCTCGGACAGCTCGATTTCATCTGGGAGGGTCTGCCGCAGGAAAGCCGGGCGCTGCTGATCGCTTTGGAGGCCAAGCGGCAGTTTGTCTGCGACCAGAATGCCCGCAGTCTCAATTACGGGGTCGAGCTTTACAGCGCGATCGAGGCGGGGTGCCTTCTGGTTTTTTCCTATGCCGCCTTTGCGGGGGAAGAGGATTTCGACCGGCTGGTGCTGCCCCAATGCCTGCTGCCCCACATGGCCTGAGCCATTTCGGGAGCTTCCCCGATCAGGCGAAAAACGATCCGATGCGAAGATTCCGGTCTGGTAGGGATATTTTCAAAGGCGGTGGTCATGAGGCCATGCGTCTAATAGGAGATAGATTATGGGAAAAATAGTTGGTATGCTGGTTGCGCTTGTGCTTGTACTCACGTTAGGCTCTTGCTCAACACCCACGCGGCGAACGGAAGAAGCCATGATCATGAAGCAAAGTGAGTTTTCAGAAGAAACCCGATCTGTTTTAGAATTTGTAGACGAGGACTTATTCTTTTTTGATTTTATCGTAAATGACACAATAAAATCATACACCGTAGGGGCATGGATCTATGACGGTGGCGCGTGGAAAGACTACGGAGGCACTTCTGGAAATATCGATACTCCCAATAATCGCATGGCAATTAAGGTAACTGAAACGGGCTATAAGATCAAAACTGCGAATGACAGTGGGTTTATAGGCTATTCGGCAGAGGTACCTTATGATGAATTTGATCATACAACGCAGCAGGGCTCCTATCAATTAACCGACCCGACAACCATTGCGGCAGGTACAGAAATTACTTTATGGTGTAAGATTGGAAACAGTGGAAACGGACTTTCCATCAATCATGATTTTAGAAATGCAGACTGCACGGCAGGTATGGCGTTTACGATTACATTTTCGGACGAAGCGTTACAATGACTTCCTATTATGAGCATAGCGCGACATGAGGGCATCACCGTTGAGAAAACAGTGATGCCCTAAAAACATCCCGATTGGAGGGGCGCGAAAGCGCTGGATTGTTTTGCCATCGTGGGGAGAATCAAATTCAATTTGTAACACAAATTCCCCCGGTTCGAGTTGTATTTACAACAACGGAACCTTATAATAGAGGCGTAAGGATTTGTGACGATGAAAAGGAAGGAAATGTGAGGCAGCATGGAGGATCGCCGCATCAAAAGGACAAGGCGTTTTCTGTCGCTTGCGTTGGTTGAGCTGCTCAGGCAAAAGCCGATCAATCAGATCACCGTCAAGGAGCTGACCGATCGAACGGACATCAACCGTGCGACCTTTTACCGCCATTATCAGGATATTTACGACATGCTCGGGCAGATGGAGCAGGAGCTTTTTGAGGAGTTTTCTCAGGCGCTCGGTCTGGAGCCGCCGCCAACCGACGAAGCTTCGCTCGAACGGCTTTATTTTAGAATTTTTGCGTTTGTCGCCGAACGTGCCGAGCTTTGCGGTATCCTGTTCGGAGCGAACGGGAACCGCTCTCTTTTACAGAGAATGGAGAATCAGGTGCTGGACTTCTGCGGTCTTCGCCGCGATGGAGATCAGCCGGTGCTTGACCGGTTTTTGGCGACCTTTCTGATTTCCGGGTTTATCAGTGTTGTCGAGCAGTGGCTCGCGGAGGGAATGCGGGTGCCGCCCGGGGAGCTTGCCGCTTTTATTGTGCGTTCCACGCGCGAGGGGTTTTCTCTCGGGCTTTGCCCGAGAGTGCGCGATGGAGAAAAGCAGGAATAGAAAAGGAAGAAGCCTGCATAGAATAGCAGCAAAGGGGAAGGGTCGTCCACCCTCCCCCTTTTCATGCAAAGACCCGGTAAAAATCTGTTTGCAATGGGGGGAATTTTCTCTTGACATCGCGCGAGACTTTTGGGTATAATATGATTTAATGCAATCCTACCAAAGGAGGAGAACGAGTTGTCGAAAACAAAGACGCCGATCGATGAAATGACCCGGGAAGAGTACCAGATGCTGCGTGACGAACTCGAGCATCTCAAGACGGTCGAGCGAAACGATATTTCCGAAAAGATCCGCGTCGCGCGCGGATTCGGCGACCTTTCTGAGAACAGCGAGTACGACGAGGCCAAAAACGACCAGGCCCGCCTTGAGGCGCGGATCAGTCGTCTGGAGGAGCGTCTGAAGAGCGCCCAGATTGTGGAACATATCTCGACCGATATGGTGACAGTGGGCACCAAGGTGATCCTTTTGGATATGGAGTTCGATGAAAAAACCGAGTACCGCATTGCCAGCAGCGGATCGGGCAGCGACGACGAGAATGTTGTGACCGTCGATTCCCCGGTTGGTCAGGCGATTATGGGGCATGCCATCGGCGAGATCGTCGACGTCAAGACCCCCAACGGGCAGGTCTACCAGATGAAAATTCTCGAGATCGGCAAGTGAGAGGATGAGAAAAATGCGGGTAGCTTACCCGCATTTTTCTGAGAGAGCAGGAAATTTGAATCAGAGCGAACAGGAGGACGTGAAAAGAATGAGCGAACAGAAGGACGGTGTGGAGCAGTCCACCCCCGAGCAGACGCAGGACCTTTTTGAGCTCGCGCGCATCCGGCGCGAAAAGCTTGATACCCTGCGGGCAGAGGGAAAGAACCCCTTTGAGATTACAAAGTTTGAAAGAACCTCCTGTGCGCGGGAGATTGCCGATCGCTTTGAGGCGCTCGAGAATCAGACCGTTCGGATTGCCGGGCGGATTATGACCTGGCGCAATATGGGAAAGGCCAGCTTTATCGATCTGCGGGACGCGAGCGGGCGGATGCAGGTCTATCTTAAAATCAACGATCTCGGCGAAGAGGCCTATGCCGACTTTAACACCTGGGATATCGGCGATATCATCGGGGTGGAGGGCTTTGTGTTCCGCACCCGCCGGGGAGAAATCTCGGTGCACGCCACGGCGATTTCGCTGCTTTCCAAGGCGCTTCTGCCGCTGCCCGACAAGTGGCACGGGCTTAAGGACACCGAGATGCGGTATCGTCAGCGCTATGTCGATCTCATCACCAGTCCCGAGGTCAAGGATACCTTTGTCAAGCGCTCCCAGATCATCCGGGAAATTCGTTCCTTTCTGGATGCCCGCGGCTACCTTGAGGTGGAAACCCCGGTGCTGCACGCCATTGCGGGCGGTGCTTCGGCCAAGCCGTTTATCACCCACCACAATGCGCTTGATCTCGACATGTATCTGCGGATTGCGCTTGAGCTGCACCTTAAGCGTTTGATCGTCGGCGGCTTTGACAAGGTGTATGAAATCGGGCGGGTTTTCCGCAACGAGGGCATCGACACCCGCCACAACCCCGAGTTTACCCTGCTCGAGCTCTATGAGGCCTATACCGATTTCCATGGCGTCATGGATTTGGTGGAGGAGCTGATTCACGCTGTCTGCGCCAAGGTGCTGGGCACCGGCAAGATCAGCTACGGCGGCATCGAGCTCGATTTGGACAAGCCGTTTGAGCGCGTCACCATGACCGAGATTGTCAAGCGCCATTCCGGCGTGGACTTCTCCGAGATTACCACCCTTGAGCAGGCGAGAGCCGTCGCCAAGGAGCATCATGTGCAGATCGAGGAGCGGTTTGGCATCGGGAAAATTCTGGAGGCCTTCTTCGACGAGTTCGCCGAGAAGAATATCATCCAGCCGACCTTTGTCACCGAATACCCGGTGGAGATTTCGCCCCTTGCCAAGCGGATGCCCGAAAAGCCCGATTATACCGAGCGCTTCGAGCTGTTTATCATCGGGCGAGAGTATGCCAACGCCTTCTCCGAGCTCAATGACCCCATCGACCAGCGCGGCCGCTTTGAGGAGCAGGCCCGGCAGAAGGCTCTTGGAGACGATGAGGCCTGCGAGGTGGACGAGGACTATCTCACCGCGATGGAATACGGACTTCCCCCGACCGGCGGCCTTGGCATCGGCATCGACCGCCTTGTGATGCTCCTGACCGACAGTGCGTCGATTCGGGATGTCTTGCTGTTCCCCACGATGCGTCCCATTTCCACCAAAACGGAATAATTATTCATAAAAGGGAACGACAAGTCGTTCCCTTTTTCATGACCGGTTGTGAAAAATTTACGCTTTGCGCATTCTTTTTTTCTATTTCTTGTGCGGGATGGAAAAGCGACGGCTGACCCTTTACATCCCCCTTTTATTCGGGTATAATAACCGCAAAGCGATTATGATACCAGCCGCTATGTCAAGGGCGCTCCACATCCTTGACGCCAGAGCATACCGACATGGGGTCGGGATCGTCTTCGAGAGGAAGAAAGTTAAAAAATGTAAAATTTGGACACGCTGCCTTTTGATCCCGGAATGAATTTGATTGGTATAATATTAGTGATATATACAAACGAGATGATTTGAAAGTCAGGCTGAGGAGGTATAACATGTCAATCTATAACGCGGACCGCGCATGGCTGATGCTTGCGGACGGTACCATCTACGAGGGGAGGAGCTTCGGCGCGAAGGGGACGGCGATCGGCGAGGTGGTTTTCACCACCGGTATGACCGGCTGTCAGGAGACGCTCACCGATCCGAGCTACTACGGACAGATTACGGTGCAGACGTTCCCGCTGATCGGCAACTACGGCACCAATGAGGACGACGTTGAGTCGGACGGCATCTATATGAAGGGCTATATCGTGCGGGAGTGGTGCGATTCCCCGTCAAACTTCCGCGCCACCGAGCGGATTGATAATTTTTTGAAGAGACATGGAACCATCGGTCTGTTTGACATCGATACCCGCGCCCTGACCCGCCGCCTGCGCGAGCAGGGGGTGATGAACGGGGCGATTACCACCGAGCCGATCACCGCCGGGACGAAGGACAAGCTTCTCGACGAGATCAACGCCTATGTCATTACCGATGCGGTGGCATCGATCACCGCCGACATGCCGCGCCTTTATCCGGCGCACGGCCTGCGAAAATACCGCATTGCCCTCTTCGACTTCGGCTATAAGCGCAACATCCGCGAGAGCCTGCGCGCGCGCGGCTGCGACGTCACCGTTGTCCCGGCGCATACCACCGCCAAGGAGCTGCGCGAGCTGGGCATTGACGGCGTCCTGCTTTCCAACGGCCCCGGCGACCCCGCCGAAAATGTGGGGGTGATCGAGAATCTCCGTGAGATCGTCGCGATGGGCCTGCCGATTATGGGGGTCTGCCTCGGGCACCAGCTGATGGCGCTGACGATGGGTGGGCGCACCGTCAAGCTCGGCTATGGCCACCGGGGCGGGAACCAGCCGGTCATCGATCTCGACACCGACCGAACCTATGTCACCACCCAGAACCACGGCTATGCCGTGCTCGGCGAATCGATTTTGCCCGAGGTGGGACGGGTCAGCCATGTCAACGCAAACGATAAGACCTGCGAGGGGGTCGAATATTTCGGCGCGCCGGTCTTTACGGTGCAGTTTCACCCGGAGGCCTGCGCCGGCCCCGCCGACACCTCGTTTCTCTTTGATAAATTTCTCGGGATGATCGACCAACAGAAGGAGGGCAAATAA
>CAZVAV010000077.1:0-7558 GCA_964625135.1 uncultured Oscillospiraceae bacterium
CACGACCTTACGGATGCGAACCGTACGCTCTCCCAGCTGAGCTACACCCCCAGATTTTGGAAACTATTTAATTTTACTACTTGGATTTGGAGGGAACTGACTAAAAACAAGTGGGGCATAAAACCGACCACCTTGCTCTCCCAGCTGAGCTACGCCCCCAAATCGTACGGGATCATAACGACGAATGTTATTATAACACCATAATTTACTTTTTGCAAGAGAAACTCGAAAAAATATGAAAAAAGTATTTTTGCATTAAAAAAGAGGAGGCTATCTTGCGCGAAATGGCTGTTTGAGCGAAATAGCAAAGAGAAAGCAGCGTGGATACGCCTCGCTTTCTTCGCCATTTTTGCTGTATGGGAAGCTTGCCAGCCTCCAGTCGATCATGTCACGCGAATGAACTCAAACCTCAGACGGTGATTCCGGATTTCAGTCAATTGTTATCAATTTGTATTTGCGACTGCCGAGACCGAGCGCTTTCGCGAAGTCAACTCCAAGTCAAGGAAATTTGTAAATAAATTTTTTCAAGTTGGTTGAGCATTGTAAATCGAGCAAAATTATGATATAGTAAAAATTAAGCTTGGAACCTATGTTCCCGAATTTACCCGTGCCGCAGTCGGGGCGGGAATGTTGAGTGAAATTGAGGTGATTGAATGCCGGAGCAATTCCAACTGGTGTCCTCCTATACGCCGACCGGCGACCAGCCGCAAGCGATCAAGCAGCTGGTGCAGGGAATTGAAGGGGGCAGAAGGGAACAGACGCTTTTAGGGGTTACCGGTTCGGGGAAGACCTTTACGATGGCAAATGTGATTGCTCAGGTCAATCGACCGACCCTGGTGCTTGCGCACAACAAGACCTTGGCGGCACAGCTCTGCTCGGAGTTTCGGGAGTTCTTTCCGAACAATGCAGTGGAATACTTCGTGTCCTACTACGATTATTACCAGCCGGAGGCGTATATCGCTTCCACCGACACCTATATTGAAAAGGATTCGGCGATCAACGACGAAATCGAGCGGCTGCGTCACTCGGCGACCGCCTCGTTGGGGGAGCGGCGGGATGTCATCATCGTGGCTTCCATCTCCTGCATCTACACCCTCGGCGACCCGATTGACTATAAGAACATGGTTCTTTCGCTGCGGCTTGGGATGCATAAGGAACGCGATGAGCTGCTTCAAAAACTGGTTGAGCTGCAATATGAGCGCAACGACATCAATTTTGTTCGGAATAAGTTTCGGGTGCGGGGGGACTCGGTCGAGATTTTCCCCTCCTATAACACCGATACCGCCATTCGGGTGGAGTTTTTCGGGGACGAAATCGACCGGATCAGCGAGATTAACACGATAACAGGGGAGATCAAAAATACCGTCAGCCATGCGGCGATCTATCCTGCGTCTCATTATATTGTTCCAAGAGACAAGATGCAGGTCGCTCTGGAGCAGATTCGCAACGAGTGCGACGAACGGGTTCGATATTTTCAGCAGAACAACCAGCTGATCGAAGCCCAGCGCATCGCCGAGAGAACCAACTACGACCTTGAGATGCTTTCGGAAATCGGATTCTGCAAGGGGATTGAAAACTATTCCCGGGTGCTTTCAGGCCGCGCGCCGGGCAGTGTTCCGTATACCCTGTTTGATTATTTTCCCGATGATTTCATCTTCTTTATCGACGAATCCCATGTCACCCTGCCGCAGGCACGGGGAATGCTGGCCGGTGACCGGGCGCGAAAGGGCAGTCTGATCGATTTTGGCTTTCGGCTTCCGTCTGCGCTCGATAACCGCCCGCTGTCCTTTGATGAAATGTACGGTAAAATCAATCAGGTCGTCTTTGTCAGCGCCACGCCGGGTGCTTTTGAATTAGAGCACAGTGGGCCGCCGGTTGAACAGCTGAGTCGTCCGACCGGCTTGCTTGATCCCGAGATCGATGTCCGCCCGATTGAGGGCCAAATCGATGATCTCCTTTCAGAGATCAATATTCGGGCGGCCAAAAAGGAGCGGGTACTGATTACGACCCTGACCAAAAAGATGGCGGAGGATCTGACTGCCTTCTTTGAGAATGTTGGGGTGCAAATTCGGTATATGCATCATGACATCGATACAATGGAACGCATGGAGATTATCCGCGACCTGCGGTCGGGAGAATATGATGTACTGGTTGGCATCAACTTGCTGCGGGAGGGCTTGGATATTCCGGAGGTCTCGTTGGTTGCGATCCTCGATGCCGACAAGGAAGGATTCCTGCGTTCCGAAACCTCACTGGTTCAGACAATCGGCCGTGCCGCACGAAATTCAGAGGGCAGGGTCATTATGTATGCCGACAGCGTCACCCCCTCGATGGAGCGGGCGATCACCGAAACGGCACGCCGCCGCAAGCTACAGCAGGCCTATAATGAAGAGCACGGAATTGTTCCGACCACGATTAAGAAGGATATCCGGGATATCCTTGAAATATCGACCAAGGAGACGGTTGAGGGACAGACCAAGCGCAAGCGGATGAGCGAGAAGGATCGGCAGGCATTGATCATCCGGCTGACCAACGAGATGAAGAATGCGGCCAAGCTGCTTGAGTTTGAGCATGCCGCCTATCTCCGCGATAAGATTAAATCGCTAAAAGAGGGAAAATAGCTGCGCGCTGAAATATTTTCCGGATTTTAGCGCACCCTTTAGCAAACCCAAATAACAGAAAATTCAATCGGGGAGGATATTGTCATGAAACAAATCCTTGCACTGCTGCTCTGTTCGCTGCTGCTGCTCGGCTGCCAACGGGAGGCCGGGACGTTCTCTTCAGAAGTGTTGCCCACTGCTGTCTCCGGCACGGTAGAGAGCACGGCAGCGCCGGTGACCGTACCATCCCCCTCCCTCGCAGAATGTGGCCTTTCCCCGATTGAGACGCTCGAGATCTTTCGTTACTGGGGCGACGGGAAAATTTATACCCACGAAAGGGCTGCTTTTACCGGGGCTGCAACCATTTTGGGGGTAGTAAATCAAGCGGCTATGGCGCTGCCTTATGTCAGGGAGCCGCTTCCCCTGCTTGGAATTACCCGAGAGAAGGCATTTGTGACAGTTGATTTTGATCGAGCTTTCATCGATCTCTATTCCAAGGGAGATGTCTATGAAATTTTGATTACGGTTTCAATGACGCTGCTCCAAAACGGCATCGCCGATTCGGTATGCTTTCGATTAGACGGAGAAATCGGAGTGTTCGGCGAGGTTTTTCAGCCTGAGCCTCTTGTATTTGCAGAGGTGGATTCGGAGCAGTTCGCACAGATTCGCGCGAAGATTCCCTATCCGGGTCTGAGCGAGGCATATCTGCGCTCTGCAGAGGAGTTGAATGAGCGCTTCGGGGTCACGATGGACGAAACCGCCATGGAGATTATGGCGCTGCTCGCTCGGGTTGGAAAAATAGAGCGGGATGCTGCTTCGCCATTGGAACTGGAGCCTTCGCGGCTTTACTACCATTGCATCCTCGCCACCCCCTATTTCAGCATCGAAAAAGGGAAATCCCTTTATGAGCCGAGCCTGCTTCCGATTGCCGATGCGGTTTCGGCCAAGCTTGGAATGCCCGAGACAACGTTTTGGATGGGGGAGCACTTGCAGCAGACCGCAAGGCTCCTTTGCGGGGATACATTTGTTCTTGACCTTGCACAGGGAGAGGACAATAAATACTGCTATTTCCCTGACGAGGGAGTTGTGACCCCGCCGCACATGGGCGGCGGATACAACGTGCTTCCGCTCGTGCTTTCCTATGAGCCTACGGACGACGGCTACCGTGCCGAGGTGGTCTATCTGTTTGAATCGATGGTTGGGATCGGCCCTTGGGGGATCGAAAGAACCCTTGCGGAGAAAGAGCTGCCCCGTTATGTTCAAAACGAGGCCGAACGAGCCGAGGTCGTCATTCGCAGGGATGACGGCGATGGAAGACTTTGCTTTGTCAGCTATCGGATTAAAGGATAGCCGGCATTGGCCGAGAGCAAAATATTTCCGGTTGATCTTGGTACAATCATACATCAACGGTACAATACAAAATAAAAACGGGCAGCCCGCCCGATTGAATCGAATTTATGCTGCGTGGCGCGGCGGGAGGAATAAAGCATTGGCTAAGGATCAAATTATCATCAAAGGCGCAAAGGAACACAATCTGAAGAATATCGACCTGACCATCCCCCGCGACAAGCTGGTGGTCTTTACGGGACTTTCCGGCTCGGGAAAGAGTTCGTTGGCCTTTGACACCCTCTATGCTGATGGGCAGCGGCGATATGTCGAAAGTCTGTCGTCCTATGCGCGGCAGTTTTTAGGCCAGATGGAGAAGCCGAATGTCGAGAGCATCGAGGGGCTTTCTCCGGCGATTTCCATCGACCAGAAGTCTACCTCGAATAACCCGCGCTCGACGGTCGGTACCGTCACCGAGATCTACGACTATCTGCGCCTGCTTTATGCGCGGATTGGCATCCCCCATTGCCCGATCTGCGGCAGGGAGATTACCCAGCAGACGGTAGATCAGATGGTTGACCGAGTGCTTGCCCTGCCGGAGAGGACAAAAATTCAGGTGATGGCGCCAGTCGTCCGGGGAAGAAAGGGTGAGCATCAGCAGGAATTTGAGGCGGCGCGCCGTTCGGGCTTTGTCCGGGTGCGGGTTGACGGAAATCTTTACGACCTCTCCGAGACGATTCAGCTTGAGAAAAACAAAAAGCACTCGATCGAGGTGGTGATTGACCGCCTTGTTGTCTCCCCCTCGATTCGTTCCCGGCTGGCCGGCTCGATCGAAACGGCGCTTGGGCTGACCGGCTCGCTTGTTCTGGTCGATGTGATCGATGGGGAGGAGATGCTCTTTTCCCAGAGCTATTCCTGCCCCGAGCATAATATCTCGGTCGACGAGCTGGCGCCGCGGATGTTTTCGTTTAACAATCCGTTTGGCGCCTGCGAGAAATGCACCGGACTGGGCACCTTTATGAAGGTTGACCCCGATCTGATCGTTCCGAATAAGCGGCTTTCGGTTCGTCAGGGGGCGATCAAGGCGAGCGGCTGGTATTATGCGGAGGGCGGTATTGCCCAGATGTATTATGAGGGGCTCGCCGAGCACTATGGCTTTTCGCTTGATGTCCCGTTTGGCAAGCTGACAAAGACGGCACAAAATATTCTGCTTTATGGAAACAATGGGGAAAAGATCACTGTGCACCGCGAAACCGACAGCGTTAAGGGCGCTTACCACACCGACTTCGAGGGAGTGGTCAACAATCTGGAGCGGCGCTTCCGCGAAACCAGCAGCCAGTGGATGAAGGAGGAAATCTCCAGCTGGATGAGCTCGGTGCTCTGCCCCGATTGCCACGGAGAGCGTCTTAAGCCCGCCTCCCTTGCCGTGACGGTCGGCGGAATCAACATCAGCAGCTTGACCGCGCTGTCGGTGAATGAAGAGCTGGCGTTTTTTGATTCACTGGTGCTTACCGAGCGCGAGCATATGATTGCCGACGCCATTCTCGAGGAGGTCAAGGAGCGACTCGGCTTCCTGAAAAGCGTGGGGCTTGAATACCTGACCCTCGGCCGGGCGGCCAGCACCCTTTCGGGCGGAGAGAGCCAGCGCATCCGGCTGGCAACCCAGATCGGCTCTTCGCTGATGGGGGTTCTCTATATCCTTGACGAGCCTTCGATCGGCCTGCACCAGCGGGATAATGATAAGCTGATTGCGACGCTGCAACGACTGCGGGATATCGGCAATACGCTGATTGTGGTAGAGCATGACGAGGACACCATCCGCGCGGCCGATTTTGTCGTTGACATCGGCCCGGGAGCCGGTGTGCACGGCGGAGAGGTGGTGTATGCCGGAGATGTCAAGGGTCTGATGAAGAGCCGCGCGTCGATCACCGGTAAATACCTCAGTGGCCGGGAAAAAATTGAAGTGCCCGTCGTTCGCCGCAGCGGAAACGGAAACCGGCTGGTCATCCGGGGCGCGCAGCAGAACAACCTGAAAAATATCGATGTTACAATTCCGCTCGGGGAGTTTGTCGCGGTCACCGGTGTTTCCGGCTCGGGCAAGAGCTCGTTGATCAACGAGGTGCTCTATAAAACCCTTGCTTCTTCGCTCAACGGAGCGCGGATGAAGGCGGGAAAGCACGAAACCATCGAGGGGCTTGAAACGCTCGACAAGGTGATTGCGATCGACCAGTCCCCGATTGGGCGCACCCCGCGTTCCAATCCGGCAACCTATACGGGGGTATTCACCGATATCCGTGATCTCTATGCCTCGACCAACGAGGCAAATCTGCGCGGCTATTCCAGCGGTCGCTTCTCCTTCAATGTCAAGGGGGGACGCTGCGAGGCCTGTGAGGGGGACGGCATCATTAAGATTGAGATGCACTTTCTTCCTGACATCTACGTTCCCTGCGAGGTTTGTAAGGGCAAGCGCTACAATCGCGAAACACTTGAAATCAAATATAAGGGAAAAAGCATCCATGACGTCCTTGAAATGACCGTCGAGGAGGCGGTCGGCTTCTTTGAAAATCTGCCAAAAATCCGCCGGAGAATCCAGACGCTTTATGACGTGGGTCTGGGCTATGTCAAGCTTGGACAGCCCGCGACCACCCTGTCGGGCGGCGAGGCACAGAGGGTCAAGCTCGCCACCGAGCTTTCCAAGCGGGCGACCGGCCGTACCATCTATGTCCTCGACGAGCCGACGACCGGCCTGCATACCGACGATGTCCGCAAGCTGATCGAGGTGCTTCAGGCTCTTGTGGACGCGGGGAACTCGGTGGTGGTGATCGAGCATAACCTCGATGTGATCAAGGTTGCGGATCACATCATCGATCTCGGCCCCGAGGGCGGAGACCGCGGAGGGGAGCTGGTGATCTGTGGCACCCCCGAGAAGGTCGCCGCGTGTGAGCGATCCTATACCGGAAGATATCTGAAAAAGATGCTTCCCGACGGATAGAGCCGTTTTCGTTGCGGGAAAGCGAGATTCGTGCTATGATAGGACAAAACAGACCCGTATGGATTGGAATAGGGAGGACTTACGGATGAAGAATATCGCTTGGATCGGCGCGGGGGTCATGGGTGCTCCGATGGCGGGGCATCTTGTCAAAAACGGCTATCGCGTACGCGCTTACAGCCGTCGAATCGAGAAGCTGACCCCCTTGGCGGAGCAGTATGGCTTGGCTGCCTGCTCTACCATCGCCGAGGCGGTGGCTGACGCCCAAGCAGTCTTTGTAATGGTTGGCTATCCGAGGGACGTAGAAGAGGTTTTTTTCGGCGCGGACGGCATCTTTGAGAACCTGCGCCCCGGTGCGGTGGCGGTCGATATGACGACCTCCTCCCCCGCGTTGGCCGAGCGGCTGTATATTGAGGGCAAAAAGCGCGGTATTCACGTCCTAGACGCGCCTGTTTCGGGTGGCGACAGCGGTGCGAGGAATGCCGCCCTCTCGATCATGGTCGGCGGAGATGAGGCCGATTTTGCCGAGCTGCTTCCGCTCTTTCAGTGCATGGGCAAGGCGATTCACCATATGGGGCCGGCCGGCTGCGGACAGCACACCAAGGCGTGTAACCAGATTTGTGTGGCAGGCGCGACCGCGGCC
>CAZVAV010000078.1:0-7497 GCA_964625135.1 uncultured Oscillospiraceae bacterium
GTCGTCAGGAGGAAATATGGAAGACTATTCTAAAACCTCTGAAACTTTGATCGACGAAAGTGTCCAGCTCGAGTCATACCTGCCCTTAGTACATAGTCGCGTCAATGCCTTCCGGCAGAGCGGCGTTGAATCTGATGATCTTTTTCAGGAAGGGATCATTGGATTGCTTAGCGCTATTCGCTCTTATCGTCCGGAAGCAGGCGCAACCTTTGAAACTTTTGCTTACATCTGTATCACCAATCGCCTGCGCTCAGCCGTTTTGACGGCGGGACGCACCACCCACGCAATCAGCTATGACGAATGGCAATGCAGGGACTCCCACGGAGAAGAGCCCGAAGGCGGCCCCGACCCCCAGGAGATTGTCGCAGGCCGTGAAGAAATGGCTCGATGGCGACAGATGGTATCGCAGCGCCTGTCTGATTTAGAGCGGCGTGCGATTGGCCTTTTTCTCAGTGGATATTCCTATGAGGAAATCGCCTTTACTCTGCACCAAACGGTAAAAGCGGTCGACAATGCCCTTCAGCGGGCCAGGCGTAAGCTGCGCGAATAGTGTCGCATCCCTTTTTCTCGAATGCATGCCGTTCGGCTTGCAGAAATAATGCCCTTAGGTACACTGTCGATCCATTTTCGGTCTCAGGATGCTGCGGGTAAATCAATCCAAAGTGAGGTAAAAACTATGTACGCTGACAAAACCCTCAAATGCAAAGAATGTGGCACCGATTTCGTCTTCACCGCTGGTGAGCAGGAGTTCTATGCGGAGCGTGGCTTCGTCAATGAGCCCCAGAGATGTAAGGCCTGCCGCGACGCCCGCAAAAGCGCCTCCAGACCCGATCGCGAGATGTTCCTTGCAACCTGCGCCGCCTGTGGCAAGGAAGCAAGGATTCCCTTTGAGCCCCGTGAGGATCGCCCAGTTTACTGCAGCGAATGCTTTGCGAAGATGAAGGAAGAGCAGGCTTAAAACCAATTCTGACGCGAACGAGCCACCGTAACATTTGTGTTTTACGGCGGCTCGTCTTTTATTGACAGCTATTTTGGGGAATGTTATACTGCAAACAAGGGGGTGCGAATTCAAATGAAAACCATCGGTCTATTGGGAGGCATGAGCTGGGAGAGCACCGTATCTTATTATCAAATCATCAATCGAGAAATTGCCAAGCAGCTGGGCGGCCTTCATTCGGCTAAATGCCTGCTTTACAGCGTTGATTTCAATCAAATTGAACAGCTTCAGTCCCAGGAGAATTGGGAGCGCTGCGGAGAAATTCTTGGAGAAGCAGCCTTGATTTTGCAACAGGGCGGAGCCGATTTTTTGGTGATCTGCTCCAATACAATCCACCGGGTTGTGCAGCAGATTCAAAGTCGAATCTCGATCCCGATTCTTCACATTGCAGATGCCACCGCCAATCAACTCAAGCTGGCAAAGATCCAGACCGTTGGCCTGCTCGGCACCCGTTACACCATGCAGCAGGAATTCTATCGCTCCCGTTTGCAGGAGCAAAATATCAATGTACTTCTCCCCGGGTTGGACGAGATGGAAAAAATTCACCAGATCATTTTTCAGGAGCTTTGCCTCGGAATCCTGAATGATTCCTCAAGAGAGGAATTGCAACGGATTATCCAAGCGCTTTCAAAAAGAGGAGCCGACGGGATCATTCTGGGCTGTACCGAGCTGGGACTGCTTCTTGCTGGTTTTCCCTCTCCCCTTCCCCTCTTTGACACCGCTGAAATCCACGCGCGGTGCGCAGCGTTTGAAGCAATGAAGGAATCATGACCGGGATCAAAACCGGCAAAGGAGCGGATATCAATGCAAACGATCGGAATTGATCTGGGAGGCACCACCCTTTCAGCCGGATTGATCGATCCGAAAGGAAATATCATCAACCGAAATACCGTTGACACCGATCACGCTAGCGGTGAAGCGATTATCATACAGATCATCGAGCTGGTGCGTTCGCTTTGCCCTGTTGGGGAAAATTTACGCGTTGGAATCGCAATCCCGGGTTGGGTAGATTCTGCACAGGGAAAGGTGGTCACCTGCCCCAACATCCCGTTACAGGGGGTGATGCTCGCCGGGCGCCTCTCCTCCGCTTTGAACTGCGATGTGCGGATCGAAAACGATGCCAACTGTGCCGCGCTTGGAGAACAGCGTTTTGGTGCGGCAAAAAACTGTCAGAATCTGATCCTGCTCACCCTTGGCACCGGCCTTGGGGGTGGGGCGATGGTCAACGGCAAGCTGCTCACCGGGGTAGGCTCTGCCGAGTTTGGGCACATTCTTCTGGTGCGAAACGGCCTCCCCTGCGGGTGCGGACGGCACGGATGCCGTGAGGTTTACTGTTCTGCCACCGCGTTGATACGGATGGCAAACGAACATGCGGGAGGCGGATACCGGCGCGCCAAAGAGGTCTTTGAAGCGGTCGCCAACGGAGATCGGGCTGCAACGGCTGCCTTTGAGGAATACATTGGCTATCTGGCTGATTGTATCGTCGATTTCATTACCGCCTTCCACCCCGAGCTGATTCTTCTCGGAGGCGGAATTACCGGTGCCGGGGATGCCCTCTTTGTTCCACTGCGCAGAGAAATCAAGCGAATCTGCGCGGGATTCATCGGCGGATTTGACCTGCCGCCCGTACTGTCTGCCCAAAATAAAAATGACGCCGGAATTCTTGGCGCCGCCGCTCTCTTCTTTTGATGGATTCAGATGACAAAGAGCTCTTTTATGATAGAGCCAAAACAGAGCCGTTCCGTACTACTTTTGTAGTCGGTTCGGCTCTGTTTTTTGGGGGACTTTGTGGCTTGACCCCTTGTTACTTTTTATTGATCCTCTGAATGCTCCGCTTCTTGCTGCACTGCCTGCTCCGGTTCAGGGGAATGCGACTCATCTTCCGGCTCGGAGGTTGCCTCTTCCGCGGATTGCTCCTGCGCCTGTTTTTCGGCGGAGGCAGCATCAAATTCGATTGCTCCAGTGGGAGCATCAGCGACTCGAATCTGACGGTCGGCCATCTTTCCGGTGGTCATCAGGCTCTCAAAGTCGGCTGCATCAAGCTTTTCGAGCTTCATCAGTGTCTCGGCGATCAGCACCAGCTGATCCATATGCTCTTGCAACGTGCGCTTGGCCAGCTCGTAAGCTTGCTCGACCAGATTGCGGATTTCATTATCAATCTCGGTAGCAACTCCCTCGGAGTAGTTGCGGGATTGGTTGAAATCACGCCCAAGGAAAACCTCGCTTTGATCATGTCCATAGACGACCGGGCCAAGCTTATCGGAAAAACCATAGCGGGTTACCATCGACCGAGCCAAAGCGGTGGCACGCTCCAGATCATTTGAGGCACCGGTCGAGATATCGTCAAGCACCAGCAGCTCGGCAACCCGCCCGCCGAGCAGCGTAAGGATATTCTGCTGCATCTCCCGGCGGGTATGGTAGCTTTTGTCCTCAGAGGGAAGGCTCATCGTGTATCCGCCCGCCATGCCACGCGGAATGATCGAAACCTGATGCACCTTATCAGCGGTATCCATATAGAAGGTTACTACCGCATGACCGGCCTCGTGATAGGCGGTAAGCTTTTTGTCCTTTTCGGTGACCAGGCGGGACTTCTTCTCGGGGCCGGCGATGACCTTGATGGTTGCCTCCTGAATGGTTTCCATTGTGATCGCCTTAAGGTTGTGGCGAGCTGCAAGCAGCGCCGCTTCGTTGAGAATGTTCTCAAGATCCGCTCCGGTAAAGCCCGCGGTCGAGGATGCGATCACCCTGAGATCGACATCGGGGCCGAGCGGCTTGTTGCGGGCGTGTACCTTCAGGATTGCCTCACGGCCACGGATATCCGGATAGCCAACGATGATCTGACGGTCAAAGCGTCCCGGACGCAGCAGCGCGGGATCGAGAATGTCCCGGCGGTTAGTCGCGGCAATGATAATGACGCCGGTGTTTGAGCCAAAGCCGTCCATTTCGACGAGCAGCTGGTTGAGGGTCTGTTCCCGTTCATCGTGCCCACCGCCGAGGCCCGCGCCGCGCTGGCGGCCAACCGCATCGATCTCGTCGATAAAGACGATGGCCGGCGCGTTCTTTTTGGCCTGATCAAACAGATCACGGACGCGGGATGCGCCGACACCGACAAACATCTCGACAAAATCCGAGCCGGAGATCGAGAAGAACGGAACTCCCGCCTCCCCCGCCACCGCGCGGGCCAGCAGGGTTTTACCGGTTCCGGGAGGGCCGACAAGCAGGATTCCCTTGGGAATCCGTGCGCCGAGGGTATTAAACTTATCAGGGCTCTTGAGGAACTCGACCACCTCAACCAGCTCGCCCTTCTCCTCGTCAGCGCCTGCAACGTCGTCAAACATCACCTTACGGCCTTGGTCGGGGGTTCTGGCCTTGGCTTTGCCAAAGCCGGAGATATTGCCACCGCCGCGGGACTGCTTCATGGTGAACCACCACAACGCTCCCATTGCGACGATCAGCAGGATGGTCGGCAGATAGGAAACCCAGAACGGCATCGTCTGGATCGGAATCAGCTCATAGGGGATTTTCTGAGCGGGATCGGTTTGGGCTCGGTTATACGCCTCCACTTGATCCTGTACTGTGGAAACGAACAGATTGACGTTCGGCACCTTATAGCTCTGATCGGCTGTCTCTCCCTTAAGGGTAAAGGTTAACTCTCCGGTACCGAGATCAAACTTGTATTTTTCGATCTTGCCTTCGTCAAAGAAAGCGACAATCTCGGAATACTGGTAGGGGCTTTCCGCCTTTTTCAGGCCGAACGAGCTGCTGGCAATGAGAATCAGGGCAAGCAGAATTCCCAGATAGAGAAAAATGCCGCGATTGCCACGCGGCGCGTGGGGCTGCTTGGGCTGGTTTGGATTGTTCAAGCGTTTCACTCCCTTGAATTGGAAATTAAATCACACAGCCTGCTATTTTTGGTAAACGCAGGGCTTTAGAATCCCTACATAGGGCAGGTTGCGATATTTTTCGTCGTAATCAAGCCCGTATCCAACAACGAACTCATCCGGTACTGAAAAACAGCTGTAGTCGGGGCGAATGTTAACCCGGCGGCGCTCGGGTTTATCGAGAAGGGTAGCAATTTGGATACTGCGCGCCCCTTTGGCATGGATATGCTCCTCAAGATAGGAGAGGGTCATACCGGAATCGAGAATATCTTCAACAATCAGGATATCTTTTCCGTCGAGCTCCTCATTGAGATCCTTAATGATTCGGACAACGCCGCTGGTTTTTACTCCGCTGCCGTAGCTGGACACCGACATAAAATCAATCGAGGCGGGAATGGTGATGGCACGCATCAAATCGGCCATAAAAACAACCGAGCCCTTGAGAACGCTGACCATCATCAAGTTTTTGTCCGCGTAATCCTTTGAAATCTGTGCACCGAGCTGCGAAACTGCGTCGGCCAGCTGCTGCTCGGAAATAAGCACTGACTGAATATCATCCTGCATCATGTTATGTCTCCTTCTGTATTTCTAAAAAGATCGCTCTTTGGGTCGCCAAGGAAATTGCTGCGCGTTCACAGACGCCAAAGCCTTCAAGCCAAACCGGCCCTTTCTCATCAGCTAGTAAGACGAGACCCGACCGTAAATCAGACGGAATCCCCGCTTCGTTCATCAGCTTTTTCAGGGATTTGGTGGCATCGCGGCCGAAAAGCCGGATAAAATCCCCTGACTGCCGGGAACGCAGCTTGATAATCTCATCTATTTTATCACAATCCAGCAAATTTTCAAATTGGAAATTGCGATTATTAACAAAAAGTTTTAGTTCCTCCCCGTGAAAAAGGCGCACAATCAAGGTTCTGCCAAACGGAAGTGAAAAATGCTGTGTTTTTGCACTCCCAGCCCGGATGGAAACCGAAGGGGGCGGTACAAGGGAGAGCTTCGCCTCCAAGGAAAGTGTCGCCTCGCTTACCGTCATCCGATGCTCCGGTGATAGCTGCATCGTCCCCGTTTCGGTTAAAAAGCGGTCAAGCAGCAGAAGGCGGGCTTGGTCGTAGGCAATTTTGTGATCGGTGCAGATCAGTCGGAGCGCCCGCAAACGCAGGGGCTGCGGATGTGCCAGCAGCGCGGCGCGGAACCACCGCCCCTGCTCAGGGGTGAGCGGAAGACCGACCAGCGCGACCGCGGCGCGCGGCGTGCAAGGCAAAGCGGCATTCCGCAGAATCTCACGCGCCATTTGATCGAGCAGCTCTCGATCCCGCCGAAGCGCCATGGTCATCCGCAGAATCCCCTCAGAAAAGGCGGGGTTCTCTTTTTGCAAAAGCGGGATCACATGGTGGCGGAGCCGGTTGCGAAGGTAGGCGTCGGTCACGTTGGAGCCATCGGTTCGGTAGGCTTGTCCAAGCCGCGCAAGGTAAGCCTCCAGCTCGGCACGGTTCACAGCAAGCAGAGGACGGATGATTCGTCCCCGCACCGGTGCAATCCCGCAGAGGCCATCGAGAGAGGTTCCCCTCAAAAGATTGATTAATACCGTTTCGGCATTGTCGTCGGCATGATGGGCAGTGGCAATTTTTCCGGGGGAAGCCTCCGAAAGAGCCTCATAACGCAGCTGCCGCGCTCCCATTTCGATGGAAAGCCCTTTTCCTTTACAGTGACGTTCCACCTCGATTTTTTGCACCACAATGGGAATTTTCATCTCTTCGCAAAGATGCTTGCAAAACTCCTCATCGGCGTCCCCTTCCTCCCCCCGAAGCTGGTGGTTAACATGACAAGCGGAGAGGATCAGCTGGTAACGGGGTGCGAGCTCCCGCAGGATACAAAGCAGGGCGACCGAATCTGCTCCGCCGGAAAGCCCGACGGTGACATGGTCGCCCTGCTGGAGCATCCGATATTCTTCAATTGTCGAAATGATCTGATCAATCATCGCGTCCAAACTCCGGGTTGGTGAATTTTGTATGTTCTCCGTCCCACCCAAACGCTACCGTTCCGGTTTCGCCATGACGGTTTTTGGCAACGATACATTCCGCGGTGCCGGGGCTGTCGCTCTCTTTGTTGTAGTAGGCGTCACGGTACAGGAATAAAACAATGTCGGCGTCCTGCTCGATCGAGCCCGATTCACGCAGGTCGGAAAGCATGGGGCGGCGGTCGCTTCTCGATTCCGGTCCGCGCGAAAGCTGAGACAGCACAATGACCGGAACATTAAATTCCTTCGCCATGATCTTGAGGGATCGTGTCATTTCCGAGACTTCTTGCACGCGGTTTTCACTGCGTTTTTTTCCGTCTCCGCCGGTCATCAGCTGAAGATAGTCGATAACCACCAGCGAAACGTCGCGCAGACGACGGAGCTTGCCCTTCATCTCGCCGATGTGGATGCCGGCTGTGTCATCCAGATAGACCGGCAGCGGCGAGAGCTTCTGGGTCGCCACGGCAATCTTCTCCCAGTCGTCGGTGCTGATGGTGCCGCGCCGCAGATGATCGGAGGCAACGAGCCCCTCCGAAGCGATGAGGCGTTCGACCAGCTGCTCCTTGCTCATTTCGAGCGAGAAGATCGCCACCTTTTTTTCA
>CAZVAV010000079.1:0-7485 GCA_964625135.1 uncultured Oscillospiraceae bacterium
GCTTTCCCGGGCGGCCTGCTCGACCAATTTATTTTCGTTTTCCACATTTCGGGAGTTCTGTATCAATCCGGCATATTTGGCATAGCCGCGCTTGCCAAAGTTTTCGATGGCATGTGCGATGTTGCTCGCGGCATAGAGCGACATCATCTCACCCGAGGTGACAATAAAGACGTGATCGGCATAGCCGCCTCGGATCGGCATTGCAAAGCCGCCGCAGACTACGTCGCCAAGAACATCGTAAAAGATGAGATCGGGCCGGTATCGCTCATAGGCGTGCAGCTCTTCAAGCTTTTGAAAGGCGGTGATGATGCCGCGTCCGGCACACCCGATTCCCGGCGTAGGGCCGCCCGCTTCGACGCATACTACCCCGCCAAAGCCGGTGAATGCGATATCGTCGAGCGCCACCCCGCTGCCCCGCTCCCGAATTTGGTCGAGTACCGTTGGAATTCGCCGGCCCATCATCAAATTTTTGGTGGAATCAGCTTTGGGGTCGCAGCCGATCTGCATGATCCGAAGTCCACGCACGGCAAGCGCCGCCGATAAATTGGAGGTCGTTGTCGATTTGCCGATTCCTCCTTTTCCGTAAATCGCTATCTTTTTCACGGTGTTGTCCTTTCGATTTTGTATAGTTAGTTATGACTAACTATTTGGAATAAATTTTGGTTAGTTTTTGCTAACTGTTGATTATTTTACCATTCGTCCCTTCACTTGTCAAGATGATTACAAAAGAAAACAGAGCCTCATCCAGACGAGAGGCTCTGTCCTTCCAATTAATCTTTCCGATTCGGATTGCGGGGATGCCAACCCTTCTGTACGCGTTTTTCCTGTTCAAACAACTCCTTGATACTCCAGAAGCAGCAGAACCCAATCAGTCCAAGAGCAGCGCCTGCCATTGTATTTTGGGGAAACAGGGAGGCGCCGGCACAAATAAAGCCCAAAACCCCAAAAACGGGCCAGATCTTCTTGCCAAAGTAATATTCGCTCTTGATCACGATTGGGTGGAATGCGCCGATGACAAAAAAAGAGAAAGCTCCAAGCAGGATCCCCTGGTAATTGATAAGAGCACCCCCGTATTTTTACTCCAGCAGATTGGTCATGCTGCGAAGGCTGATGCCGAGCGAGGAAAGGTTGTGCAGCAGCGCGGATGTCGCGGGCGGCAGCACCCCCGCGACGCCCAATGCGATCAGCATCGCGTTAAAGCCGATGACAAAGCGGTAATTGCCGCTGATCCTGCGGGAAAGGCCGTTTGCAATCATTTTCAGCAGCACCAGCTGGAACAGGTCGTCCGCGGCGATGGTGACGTCCGCGATCTCCCGCGCGATGGCCGCCCCGTCGCTGATGGCGATGCCGACGTCGGCAGCGGAGAGGGCAGGGGCGTCGTTGATGCCGTCCCCGATCATCACGACGGTATGCCCGGCGGCCTTCTCCCTCTCGACGAAACGGGCCTTGTCCTGCGGGAGCACCTCGGAGTAATAGCGGTCCACGCCAACCTGCGCGGCAATGGAGGCGGCCGTCCGTTCGTTGTCGCCGGTCATCATGACCGTCTTTTTGACGCCAAGCTTTTTCAGGCTGTTGAGCACCGCCTGCGCCTCGGCGCGCAGCGGGTCGGCAATGCAGATGACGCCGGCCAGCTTCCCGCCGATGGCGAGATAGAGGTGGGAATGCTCGGCGGGCAGCGCGTCGAAGCGGCTTTGCTCCTGCGGCTCCAGCGTACAGCCTTCATCCTCAAATACAAAGTGGCGGCTGCCGATGACCGCTTTCTGTCCGTCAATTACGCTGGAAATGCCATGCGCGACGACATATTCCACATGGCTGTGCATCTCCTCGTGGGAAATCCCCCTCACTTTTGCCTCCTTCACCACGGCGTTGGCGATGGAATGGGGATAGTGTTCCTCCAGGCAGGCCGCGATGCATAGGATCTCCCGCTCCTCCACGCCGTGAAACGGCACGATCCGGGCGACCGTCGGCTGCGCGTAGGTCAGGGTGCCGGTCTTGTCAAACACGATCGTATCCGCCCGGGCGATGGCCTCCAGATATTTTCCGCCCTTGACGGTGATATGATAGCCGCCGCATTCCCGCATGGCAGAGAGCACCGCCAGCGGCATCGAGAGCTTGAGCGCGCAGGAGAAGTCCACCATCAGAATCGAAAGCGCGCGGGTGGGATTGCCGGTCAGCAGCCACGTCAGGGCCGTGCCCGCGAGGCTGTAGGGAACCAGCCGGTCAGCCAGCCGCAGCGCGTTGCTTTCGGTGGCGGATTTGAGCTTTTCGGACGCTTCGATCATTGACACAATTTTGTCGTACCGGCTCGACCCGGATTGCGCGTCCACTTGAATCACGCATTCCCCCTCCTCAAGGACGGTTCCGGCATAGGCGTAGGCCCCCTCCCGTTTCAGCACGGGCAGGGATTCCCCGGTCAGCGAGGCCTGGTTGACGAGGGCCTCCCCGCCGACCACCTTGCCGTCGAGCGGGATCATATTGCCGGTGCGCACACAGACCAGGTCGTTTTCCCTCACCTGTGAAATGGGAACCAGAAGCTCCGTGTCCCCCTGCCTGAGCCAGACCCGGTCGATATTCAGGGACATGCAGCGCGCGAGGTCGTCCAGCGACTTTTTGCGCGTCCATTCCTCAAGAAGGCTGCCGAGGCGAAGCAGGAACATCACCGACGCCGCGGTGGCGTAATCGCCGCGCAGGATCGAAATCCCGATCGAGAGGGCGTCGAGCACCTCCACCTCCAAGTGCCGGCGCAGCAGAACACGCAGCCCTTTCCAAAGATAGCGCAGGGCCAGCGCGGCGGTGTAGGCACAGCGCAGGGGAGCCGGGAGGAACAGCGTGCGCGCGGCCTTGCACAGCACCAGATTCACCAGCTTTTCCTGATAGGCGCGCGCCAGCATCCGCCCGCTGGTTTCCGGAAGCTTGGCAAGCGTCTCTTGCCGCTCGAAGCGGTAGGCGCCCAGCGCCCGCAAAACGGTTTCGCGCGCGCAGCGGTAGCAGATCACCGCGTCCCCGGTGCGCTCATAAACCTGGGCCTGCCGGACGCCGTCGATCCCATTGAGATAATAGGCGAGAACGTCCGCCTGCCGGATGGTCATCCGCGCCTGTTTGACGTGGATCCGCATCCGGCCCTTGCTTTCATGCAATATGGAACAGTTCATGTGAAAAGACCTCTTTCCATGAAAAGGAGCCCCCTAATTAAGGCGGCTCCCCAAATGTCTTCCTTCGGGTTTATTGAACGGCGGCATCCGCGGAATCATCTTCAGCGGGAAGGTCGTCCACGACCTCCTGCGCGGCCGCGCGTGCCTCGTTGATGTCCTTGGCCTCCGCCAGAATATCCCCCGCGTTTTCCTGCGCTTTGGTCACGGTCTCCATGACACAGTCCTTCATCCGCAGCACCGCCGCGGTGCTGTGGGCATAAGCCTTCTTCGCGTCCTTGCTGGTCAGTAGGCGAATCCCAGCGGAACCAAACAGCACGCCGCCCGCGAAAAGCGCCAGCTTTTTCATAGGGAATCCATACATGATAAATCCAACCTTTCTATTTGTGCCGGTGTCCGGTCAGCATTGCCATAGCCATACAAAGAATAGCCGCCCATGCCCAGAATTTGTGCTGCTTCATGTGTCATTCACCTCGCCAGCCGGCCAACCGCCTGAATATTTGCTCATTATTATAGCACGAGCCGAAAGGGGCATGGTATCTTGAAACGGTCGAAAAATGTCCGAATCAGGCCAAAAAGCCGGATTTGCGAAATTGCAGCGGCGTTTGATGATAACAACGCTTAAACACGGCGGTAAAACGGCTGGGGCTTTCATAGCCGACCCGCACCGCGATTTCCGCAATGCTCAAACTGGTGGTGCAGAGCAGCCGCCGCGCCGTCGACAGACGCTGCTGGCGCAGATAGGCGCCGGGGGGAATCCCAAAGGCGTCCTTGAAGCGGCGCTTGAGGGTGCTCGGCGACAGATAGAACTGCCCGCACAGCTGATTCAGGCAAATTTTCTGATCGAGATGCTCCAGCAGGTAGGCGCGGATCTCCCGCATTTTCTCCAAATGCGCGCCGGACGGAAAGCCGGACGGCACGGATACCTCCTCATCTGGAAACGAAGCCTCTCCGGATTCAAATGGGCGGTCCGCGCTTGACGGCTCGGCGCGGCTTTTGATCAGTTCGGGCCAGTTCTCCAATGCCGCCGCCGCGACATCCGGGTCGTACATCACGCCGCTGTTGCGCTGAATCTGCTCCCGGCACCGCGCGGGGGACATGCCCCGTCGGTAGTTGCGGTCGCTCATCATCGCGTCGATCGAATCGGCGACCGCGATGATCCTGGAGCCAAGGGGAATGGCTTCGCCGCAAAGGCCGTCCGGACAGCCGCCCCCATCCCAACGCTCATGGTGATGCAGCACAATGACTGCAATTTCGGCAAAGCTTTGGATCCGGCAGAGGATTTCATAGCCGGTCAAGGGGTGGCGCCTGATCTGTTCCCATTCCGGCTCGCTGAGCGCGCCCTGCTTGCGCAGCACCGCGTCGTCGACCCCGATTTTCCCGATATCGTGCAGATGCGCCGCTATGTGGATGAGGGCGGCGTCCTCGTCCAAAAGATTCAGGCGGTGACAGAGCAGCTCGGCCATCCGCGCCACGCGCATCGAGTGGCAGGCCGTGTAGATGTCCCGCGCTTCCAATGCGGCGACGACTCCGACGATCAGGTCGTGGCAGAGCAGCAGTTCTTTTCTGTCGCCCACTTTGAGGCCCCCTTCGTCTGCAAACCCTTGGCGTCATAGTGCCGTGAGGCTTTGATCCGCGTCCGCCGACTGAGTCTCCTGTCCGGCCTCGCCATCATCCGCAAAGACCCCTTCCGGCATCGGCGCGATTTCCGCCCATACCCGTTCCGGCAGAAGGCCCATCAAGGTAAAAGCGATTTCATAAAATTCGTTCTGTTCCAGGTCAAACCCCATTTTGGGGATGCGCGCCTGAAGAATCTGAATCCGCTGCTCCATCCGGCGCGCCAGAAGCACTCCCCGTGCCGTCAGGTAGATTTTCCCGTAGTGTTCCTTGACCAACAGGTTCTTTTTCATCAGGATGCCAAGCGTTTTGACAACCGAGGGCTTTGTCACTCCAAGGCGTTTCGCGACATGGCTGGAACAGACATCCGCCTCCTCCTGGGAAAGCTTGTGGATTGCAACAAGATAACGGGCGACCGAATCGGACAGTTGCATAAGGACCCCCTCCAAAGGGCGGGGCGCGGACTCCAAGGCCCGCGCCCCTTCCCATTATTCTTTCGGATGGCAGGCGCCGGCGTTGGCGCAGTGCTCGCATCCGCACCCGCAGCCGCCCTTGCCGTTTTTGTGATCCCTGTATTTTCCCAGCAGGATCAGGAAGAAAATTCCGAAGACGACCGCCGCGACGAGGATCGTCGGGAGGTTCGCGAAAAGAAATTCAAACATAGCCGCTCCTTTATTTGGCTGCCGCCACACTGGTGACCTTAATGCTCAGCTTATCGTTTTCATACCTGTTGCCGCGGAACATCAGATAGAGCAGCGCGGCCAGCAGGACCAGCGCGACCACTGTGCCAAGGCCGAAGCCCGCGCCCGTGAACAGCAGACCGAGCTGATAGATGATCAGCGAGATCACATAGGCGAAGCCGCACATGTAGCCGATCGCAAACAGGGTCCATTTGGCGTTGTTCATCTCGCGCTTGATGGCGCCCATCGCCGCGAAGCAGGGGGCGCAGAGCAGGTTGAAGACCATGAAGCTGTAGGCCGAGAGGGCGGTGTAGTGCATGGCCACGGCCGAGAGCAGGCCCGCGTCGTCCTCGGCGACCTCCTCGCCGATGTGGAACAGGACGCCGAAGGTGGAGACCACGTTCTCCTTGGCGATGAGCCCAGTGACGGTGGCCACGGTGGACTGCCAGTCGCCGAAGCCCAACGGCGCGAAGATCACGCAGATGGCGCCGCCGATGGCCGCCAGCAGGGAGGAGTTATTGTCTTCCACCATACCGAAGACGCCGTCCACGAAGCCGAAGCCCTGGAGGAACCAGAGGATGATGGAGGAGGCCACGATGACGGTGCCGGCGCGCTTGATAAAACTCCAGCCCCGCTCCCAGGTGGCGTGGAACACGTTTTTCGCGCTGGGGGTGTGGTACTGGGGCAGCTCCATCACGAAGGGGGCGGGATCGCCGGCAAACATTTTGGTCTTTTTCAGGATGATACCCGAAACAATGATGGCGGCCACGCCGATAAAGTAGGCGGACACGGCCACCAGGCCGCTGCCGTCGAAGAGCGCTCCGGCGAAGAGGGCGATAATGGGCATCTTCGCGCCGCAGGGGACAAAGCAGGTGGTCATGATGGTCATGCGGCGGTCGCGCTCATTTTCAATGGTACGGGAGGCCATGACGCCGGGGACGCCGCAGCCCGAGCCGATCAGCATCGGGATGAAGCTCTTGCCCGAAAGGCCGAACTTCCGGAAGATCCGGTCCATGATGAAAGCGACGCGGGCCATGTAGCCCACATCCTCCAGGATGGCCAGCATCAAAAACAGTACCAGCATCTGCGGCACGAAGCCGAGGACCGCACCCACGCCGGCGACGATACCGTCGGAAACAAGGCCCGTGAGCCACTCGGCCACGCCCCAGCCCTCCAGCAGGGCCCGCGACCCGGCTTGGAGCCACTCCGCGCCCAAAACGTCGTTGGTCCAGTCGGTGAGAAAGCTGCCGAAGGGTCCCATGGCGATCCAGTAGACCAGGAACATGACGCCGGCAAAGATGGGCAGCGCCAGAATGCGGTTGGTGACAACTTGGTCGATTTTGTCGGAAACGGACAGGCTGTGCTTGGCGGCCTTTTTCCGCACCGCCTTGGAGACGACGGTGTTGATATACGCGTAGCGCTGGTTGGTGATGATGCTCTCGGCGTCGTCATCCAGCTCCTTTTCGCAGTCCGCGATATGTTCCTCCAGGTGGGACCGAAGCTCCGCGTCCAGCCTGAGATCCTCCAGCACCTTGTCGTCCCGCTCAAACAGCTTGATGGCGAACCAGCGCAGGTTGCGCGCGTCCACCTTGCCCTCAATCGACTCCTCGATGTGCGCGACGGCGTGCTCGACGCTGCCGGTAAACACATGGGGCAGTTCCGCGTTCTGTCCGGCCTTGGCCAGCGCAATCGCCTTTTCAGCGACCTTCATGCTGCCCTCGCCCTTGAGCGCGCTCATCTCCAGCACCTCGCAGCCCAGTTCCTCACCCAGCGCCGCGAGGTTGATTTTGTCGCCGTTTTTGCGCACCAGGTCGATCATGTTGACCGCGATCACCACCGGGATTCCCAGCTCCACCAGCTGAGTGGTGAGATAGAGGTTCCGCTCGATGTTGGTGCCGTCCACGATGTTGATGATGGCGTCGGGCTTTTCGGTGACCAGATAGCTTCTGGCGACCACCTCCTCCAACGTGTAGGGGGAAAGGGAGTAGATGCCGGGCAGATCCTGAATGACCACATCCTTATGGCCCTTGAGGCGGCCC
>CAZVAV010000080.1:0-7483 GCA_964625135.1 uncultured Oscillospiraceae bacterium
CAGGGCCTTTCCGTTTTGGTATGACAAAGGCCGCATGATCCTCAACTGAATCATGCGGCGGGCGATGCCTTGGGTCAAACCGGGTATTGGGATTAACGCACCATGCAAAACTGCTTGAGATTAAAATGCTTCTGCACGACCTCGAACAGATGAAAACCGTAATGCTCATACATCTCGACATTGCATTCGTTATGCGTCTCCAGCGAGACAAGCAGCCGGTTCTCGTCGGCATAGTCGCGCACCGCATTCATTAGCGTGGTCGCAATGCCGTGTCCACGCATCGACGGGCGCACCGAGAAGTAAACGATGTGCATTCGGTGGTCGTTGTGCAGGTCATTGGTCCACTCGGAGTTTAGATAGGTTTTCCCCTTCATAAAATTCCAGAGTGTTTTCAGCGAATGGTCGTCGCGGATCAGGTAGAGGTTGGTTTTCAGCGCGTAGAACAGCTCGATCGCGTAAAACTTGAGCGGGTTGTACGGCTCGCTTTCGTCCGAAACGACGATGATGCCGTTGAGTTCGGGGCTGTCGGCATAAATTTCACAATTTTCAAAGAGTTCATCCAGATCGCAGCTAAAGAGCTCCGGCAGTAATTTTTGACGTTTTTCGGCTTGCGGGATCAGGTTCAGGTAGAGAGGATCCTTTGCGAAGGATTCAGTCAGCAAGGAATTGAGCTTGTCGATGTCCTTTTTCTCTACACGATATAATCGGTCGGTTTTCACAGTGTCACTCACCTTTATTTGTTTGGAGGATGGTTTTTCTTGCGGTTTCCAACAGGCGAGTCATGCTAGTTCATAATTCCACCCCTATGGCAGAGCACAAGAATTTTGTGCTCCCGATTGGCCGGATGGAGCCGCTGTTCTGGACAATTACAGTATAGCATTCTGTACAAGTTTTCTGCAAACGCATTGTGCAGGGTTTGAGCGAGATTGGTCGCGATCGGCCGTGTTTTGCCCGGAATAAGTGGGGGGTAAACTTCCGAAATCTCTTTATTTCACTGGAAAGCTCTGTTTTGCTCGAGCCGCTCAAGAAGGGTGGCAAGAGTAAGGCAGTCCTTGGTCTCTTGTTCGATTGCCTGACTCAATAAAAGGCGCTGCGTTTCTTGCGATTGCGAGATGCTCTGTAGAACTTTTTGACGATCGGCGCGATTTTGCTCAAGGGCCCGCACCGCATCGAAGAGGTCGCAATGCCCCAGAAGCCGACCCGCGCCCCACATCAATCGCTCCGCGGGCTGGTGCAGCGCATACTCCGAAAAGTGCCGGCAGACCTCTCTGCTGAAAAAGCGCGCATAGTGGTTGACGTCAATCGCCCCGAGCGCTTCGAGTGTGCCGGAGAGGTCACCCATCGAGAGAGCTTCTTCGGCGCGGGTCAGCAGGGTAAGGTTGCGCTGGGCGTACTGGTGAGGAAAGATCACCTCATCGTGCCAGGTCAGCCGCACAAAGGCATCCTCGCAAAAGCGAAAGGCCGAAAGCAGTTCCCGTTCCAATGACCGAGAAGCGGGCGGAAAAGCCTTCGCTTCATCGGATCGGGGGGAGAGGCTGCGGTAGCGCTGATTGAGCGCCTCCACCCGGGCATAGCAATGCCGTGCGGCGGATGTTGCCCGCTTGACAGCCCTTTGCAGAGCCACGACCTGCTCAGGCTCGGCAAAAGCATCGTCGAGCGATTCCCCCAGTGCATCCAGCCGGGGAATAAAATTAAGCGGCGGCAAAAGGCAGTGGTCAAAAGCAAGGAGCAGGCAGCCGTAAAGCTGATGATGAAAGTGGTAAATTTCCTCGTCGTAGGCGTCGTCGTTATCGAACTGAGAATGGTAATGTGTCTCCATAAAGCTGCCCCCGGCAAAGTCGTTGACCAGCGAGGGAACCCCGGCGATTGCGAGCGAAAAGTCATCCGACCAGGTGAGCACCGGTGAGGTGACCGAGACGCCGTCGGGATAGATATGGCCGATGTCTCGAAAGCCCTGCGCAAACCCCTGAACAAAGCTGCTGTACTCGTAGACACAGCGGATCACGTCCTGCGTGTCATGGGCATAGGCGGGAAGCTCAAAGTTGAGATCGGCGATCACCCTGCCGACCCACTCCGGGTGTACCCTGTAAATCTGGTTGAAGGCGCCGGAGGACCAGTCGTATTTGCTGTCCGAGACCCCCCATTCCTCGGCGGCCATTGCACAAAAGACCAAGGTGCGGCGGGGCTTGATTTTGCTTTGAACCAGCGCCCGGGCAATTCCAAGCATCAGCGCGACGGCGGCGTTGTCATCCTGAAATCCGGAAAAATAGCTGTCGTAATGGGCGCTTACCAAAATCATTGAGTCGGGGTTTTCGCCGGGGATGGTTCCGGTAATGTTGTAGGAGGTCTGGTTGGGAGTGACGGTCGATTTTGCGTCAAAGAGAACCGTCGTTTCTCCCTCCTCCATCTGTGCGCGCAGCGTCCGCGCATCCCTTCGGGAAATCGAGAAGGCGGGCGCGTTGGCCGGGCCGCAGATATTTTGGGCGTTGAGAGCGGTCGAATCGATTTCACCGTACCCGTTTTGCTGAACCGCGATAACGGCGGCCGCACCGTGCAGATGTGCCTGATAGACCGGATAAGAGATCCACCAGTCGTCCCGCTGGTTGATGTCCGCAAGCACCAGCTTGCCCGTCACATCCAGCGATTGAAGCTCCGCCTCGGTGCACCGTCCGGCGTCGATGACAGTGAATCGCCGCCAGCCCCGGGTATCAAAGTCGGTCTGATAGCCGCCGAGCTCGCAATAATGCTCGCCGCCCTCCTCGTCGGTAAACTGCATCCGCGCCCGCTTAAATTCCCAGCCGTCGACAACAAAGGGATCCTTATGAAGATCGGAAAGGCCGATGGCGCGCATCTCCTCAAAGAGCATCTCGCCGGTTAAAAATTCCGCTCTCGAGCCGGCGGTGCGGTAGCCGAGCACCGAGTTGGTTTTGAACCGTTCCATCCTTTTTGCAAGCAGATAGGAGGCCGGGGTATCGATCTGTGCGAGGTAGGCGCTCTGCGCATCGGTGGGCTTGGTCATGACAGACATCTTCTTTCAAAGGGATTTTTAAAAGGCCGCCGGATGATTCCGGCGGCCTTAATCGGGAAAAGCGCGTCAGGAAAGGGCATGCTGGAGCCGTCT
This sequence comes from uncultured Oscillospiraceae bacterium, assembly GCA_964625135.1. Taxonomy (GTDB): domain Bacteria; phylum Bacillota; class Clostridia; order Oscillospirales; family Ruminococcaceae; genus Yanshouia. Next base: position 3,122 of record CAZVAV010000080.1, read on the forward strand.
GAGAAACTCCGCGACCACGCTGCGCGGACAGGCAAGATTGATGCGCAGAAAGCCTTCGCCCCCCTCGCCGAAGATGGTTCCTTCGTCGAGAACAAGGCGACCCTTGTGCAGCATCCGTTCGGCCAGCTCGTCGGGGGAAAAACCACAGCCATTGCAGTCGAGCCAGAGCAGATAGGTTCCCTGCGATCGGATCACCCGAACCACAGGCAGCTCGCGGGAGATCCACTCGGCACAAAAGCGGAAATTCTCATCGATGTAGGCGTTGACCTGATCCACCCAGTCCTCGCAGTCTTGATAGGCGGCAATCATTGCGGTTACCCCGAGGGCGCTCGGATGGAAGAGGCCGGTGCGCTCGATCGTCTGGCGTTTCCAGCGCTTCTGATATTCGGGATTGGGGATGATGATGCTAGACATCTGCACTCCCGCGAGGTTAAAGGTTTTGCTCGGAGCGGTGCACGAGATGATTCGGTGGCTGTATTCGGGGCAGAGCTTGAGAAGCGGGTGGTGGGTCACCCCGGCGCGGACGATATCGCAATGGATTTCGTCCGCGATAATCCATTTATCCTGCGCCTTGCAGAGCGCGACAACTCGTTTCAGCTCCTCCTCGCTCCAAACCCGGCCGGAGGGATTGTGGGGGCTGCACAGAATCATCCCCTTGACGGTGGGGTCGGCCAGCCGATCCGCAAGATTGGAAAAGTCCATCGTATAGTCGCCGTCGCGATAGAGCAGGGGATTGTTCACCGCACGGCGGCCATTGCCCTCAATTTTTCCGGTGAAGGGGCCGTAGACGGGGCGCTGGATGATTATCCCGTCGCCCTCCTCGGTGAGGATGTTGATCAGCGCGCCAAGAGCCGGAATCACGCCGGGGGAAAAGAAAAGCTGCTCGGGGTCGATCTCCCAGCCAAACCTGCGGGAAAACCAGCCGGTGACCGCCGAGAGGCACTCGGGGGTGCGGTATTGGGTATAGCCCAGAATTCCCTCGTCCACCCGGCGGTGGAGCGCCTCTAAAATCGGATCGGCGCAGGCGAAATCCATATCGGCAATCCACAGGCTCAGCGCGTCATCGGGGGTACCGACAGGCAGCTGGAGCAGTTTTTTTGCCTGCGTATGTCTGCGGTCGATGACCCGGTCGAAATCGTAATGCTTCATCGTGTTTCTCTCCTTTTGGGGGTTCCTTCATCGAATTTTTGTGTTTGGCCATCCGCCGTTTGTCCCGGCTACTGCTTCAATCGAACCTGATCAATGATGAAGCGGGGACGCTGCTTGGCTTCCTGATAGATTCGGCCGACATATTCCCCGATGATGCCAAGGCAGAGCAGCTGGATACCACCAAGCATCCAAATCGAGCCCATCAGGGTAGTCCAGCCCTGTACCGTCTGACCGAAAAGCTTCTGTGCAAGCAGAACCAGAAGCCCGATCAGGCTTCCGCTGAAGATCAGCGCGCCGAGCAGGGTGACCAGACGAATCGGGCGAATCGAGAAGGAGGTGATGCCGTCAAAGGCGAAAAGCAGCATTTTTTTCAGCGGGTATTTGCTTTCCCCCGCAAACCGCTCGGCTCTTTCGTAGGTGACAATGGTGCTCTGGTAGCCGATCAGCGGTACAATGCCGCGCAGAAAAAGGTTGACCTCCTTAAATTCAAGCAGCGCCGCCAAGGCCCGCCCGGAAAGCAGCCGGTAGTCGGCGTGGTTGTCAACGATATCGACGCCAAGCATCCGCATCAGCGTGTAAAAGCCCCCGGCGGTGCTCCGTTTGAAAACGGTGTCGGTCGCGCGGCTGGAGCGAACTCCATAGACCACCTCGTTTCCCTCATGAAACCGGTCAATCATCTCGTCAATGGCGTTGACGTCGTCCTGTAAATCGGCGTCGAGGCTGATAACCGCGTCACAATGCCCGCTGGCCACGGTGAGCCCGGCGAGCAGGGCGTTTTGATGCCCCTTGTTGCGGGAAAGCTTGACCCCGCCAAACCGTTCGTCACGCCGGGAAAGGGATTCGATGATGCTCCAGGTGGTATCACGGCTGCCGTCGTCAACCAGAAGCACCCGGCTGTCTGTTCCGATTTTACCCGCCGCCTGCAATGCGTCGAGCTTTTCGCCAAGCCGCCGAGAGGTCTCGGGAAGAACCTCCTGTTCATTGTAGCAGGGAACCACAAGATAAAGAGTTGTCATTGTCTTTTCTCCTGCTGCGCCTCATCAATGGGGGGCAGCTCCTCTAATGTTTCCAGATAGTCAAGAATTGCCTGTTCGCGGATTTTCTCCGGCGTGGGATCGGGAGGGGAAGGAGGCGCATCCGCAGGGTCGTCCAAACCGGAAGCCGTCTCCTGCATGGGTGGAGCCTCGCGCTGAGAAAGCGCGGCGTCGGGGCGGGTACGCACGCCAAAAAGCTTGCACAGGATCAGATAGAACAGCAGAAGCAAAATCGCTCCGCCGCTGACCAGTGCGCCCTCGTAGAGACCGGGGGTTCTGTAATCGAACCGGATGGTGCAATTCCCCGCCGGAACCCGGATCGCCATAAAGCCGATGTTGGCCTTCTCAACCAGAACCGGCGCGCCGTTGACCGCGGCGCTCCAGCCCTTGTCGTAGGGCACCGAGAAGAACACGAGGCTTTCCTGATCAAAGGCGCAGGTGGCGGTAAATCCGAGCGGGTCGATCGAGAAGCTGTCGCAGGTATCGCGATAGCGCAGCTCCCGAATCCGCTCCTGATAGGAGCCTTCAGTCAGCGGGGGCAGGCTATAGGAATCGGAAAAGTCGATCGAGAGGATATCGCTGTTTCGCTCAAGTGCCTCCTGAGAGAGGCCGATCGACGAGAGCATCGCCCGAACCTTGTCGTCCCGATCAAGCAGCGACCAGCCCTCTGCCTTTACGTCAAATCCGCTGCGGTAGGAAAAGCCCATCGGCAAAAAGTTGTCGTTTTCATAAATGTGATAGCCTAGCCGGGTGTCGTAGTAGCTGTAGCCCGGCATCGGCGCTTGCTCCTTGTCGTTTTGCGGGATGAAAAGCCAACGCACCGAAAGGAAGGGTCGCAGAGAGGGGTACTCTGCATCCGGCTTGGAGGAAACATCCCGCTTGACCCCGATGGTGGGATAGAACTCCATAATTGAGGCGGGGACGATCGAGTGGAAGGCTTGAAGATTGGGCAATCCCCAGAACATTCCGAGGTTGTCGCCGCAGTGATAGAGGTCGCTGCGGGCGAAAATTCCGTCATCCGGAAGAACCTCCTCAATCGCGGGTCTTCCGTTGAGGGTATTGGCGATGAAAGCGTCGTCGGTAGCCTTGCCGGCCTTGCCGCTGCACAGGTAACCGGTGGTAAAGACAACGATCACTCCCGAGAGCAGCATTGCCGAGACGCGGTAGAAGGCGCGGCGGCGCACCCCGAACAGGAGCAGGGCGGTCAGGAGAACACCGAGCAGCGCCGCCGCTGAAAGCAGCCAAAAGCCGAGCTGATCGCCATAAAGGCCGATTTTTACCACATCATTGTTCTTGACGGGGGAGAAACCGATGGCAAGAATAAAGGCAACAATGATAAAGGAGACATACCGCCAGCTCGAGGCCAGAGAGAAGCGCATGGCGGGGAGATTCCGCTCCGAGAGCGCAATCACGGTGGCAATACAGAGCATCAGCACCGGCATATAGAACCAGCGGGCGTAGTAGGACTGGCTAAACAGCACAAACGAGGCATTGAGGATCGGAACAAGCGCCATGATCATCGAGATGATGATCAGCCGTTTGATAAAGGTACGCTTTTTAACCCGGCAGTAGGCGATGGCGCCCATCGAGGAAAAAAGGGGAAGCCATGCCGAGAGCGAGGACCACTTCGCCCCCATGTCGGGGAAGAAGTTTGGGCGGCTCGGCAGCTCGGGCGGGAAGAAGAAGGATTGCAGGATGGCGGGAAGCCGCTGGTTCCAGCCATAGATCCACATATTCCATCCGGTGAGCAGCGTTTCCCAGCCGGTGCGGGGGTTGCCCATCAGGGCGAGCGCAGAGGGGAGAAGACCCACCGCGGCGATCAGTACCCCCAGCAGCGACTCAAAGGCGATCTGACAAAACTTTCCGAACGAGCAGTTCCAGCCGCCGCAGCTGATCCGCACAACGACGTAGATGATGACGAAAACAACTTCTCCGATGAAGAACCAATAGTTAATCAGACAGTTGACCGCCACCATGGCGGCAAAAAAGCCGCGCCGGTTATGTTCGACGAGCTCTTCCAGCGAGACCAGCAGCAGCGGGAAAAAAATGCAGGGCTCGTGAAAATGGTTAAAAAAGATATTGAAGGTCATGAAGCCCGAAAATGCGTAGAGAATTGATCCCAGTACCGCCCAGTTTTTGTCCGGGACAAACCGTTTAATATAAAGGTAAGAGGTCAGAG
>CAZVAV010000081.1:0-7470 GCA_964625135.1 uncultured Oscillospiraceae bacterium
GATTGCCGGCATGATTGCGGACAGGCTTTCGATCGATGAACGAAAGGTCGCGGTCGGCGGCAACAACTACATGAAGAAGATGGTGGTGTCACAGACGGATGTTAGCGGGCCGGAATTTGCGACCCCCGTGGGGATTGCACTGACAGCGCTGTCCGCGCAGAACAGCGGAAAATATTCGGTCAGCCTCAACGGGAAGGAGGTTGACCTGATCGCCAAAAAGCCCACCAATCTGATGGAGCTGCTGATGATGCAGGGATATGAACGGTCTCATCTTCTGGGACGCGCCGGCAAGTGCGTTACCTTTGAGCTGGACGGCCGTAAAAGGGTGGTGCGGGGTGGACATCCCACGGCTGCGGTTTTGACCGTGAACGGACGTCCGGCCGGAATCACAACGCCGGTTCAACCGAATGCGCGGATTCATCTGATTCCTTCACAGCCCGGCGCGGATGCGGCCATCACGATCCGGGAAGCGGTGGAGGATTATAAAGTTTTTGATGTTGTGATCAACGGCGCTCGGCTTCAGGTGGGCACCATCGCCTATTGCAATGGCAAGCCGGCCGCCCCTGGGCAATCGATTCAAGACCTTGATGTTGTGCAGGTGCATGAGGTGCGTACCCTTTCGGCGCTCTGCGGCGAGCTTCAGTTGGTTCCCGAAGAATGGCAGTTTACGGTCAATGGTTTGGCGCGGGACATGGATTATGAGCTTTGCCCCGGAGATGAAATTTGTTATCATAGTGGAAATCCGGCGCCAAAGGAAGCGCCAAATGAGGAGCCCCTTGTTCCGGGACTGCGGGTGACCCTCAACAACAAGGTGCTGCTTCTTCCGCCGAAGCAGGATCATACCCCCTATCAGTTTGTAGACATGCTGAATTTTGTTGAGATCGATCCGCGAAAGCCCCAGGGAGATATTGTGCTACAGCTCAATGGAGGCGCGGCATCTTATCTGAATGAAATTCACGACGGGGACAGCGTTGAAATTCATTGGAGTAAGGCATAAAAGAAAGGATGTTATGACTTTGGAGACCTATCTTGTCAGACAGCCCATCCTGAACCAGGACAAAGAAATTTTTGCCTATGAGATTTTATGGAGAAATACCGGCGAGCATAAGGATGCCGCGGCGGCGAATGCGATTGAAGATTTTTTTTATGAGCTGAACAACCAAAACTTTCTCGACGGAAAAACAACCTTTATCACGGTTACTCCCAATTTGATCATCAAAAATATTCCCAAGATGTTTGCGCCGGACAAGCTGGTGCTTCAGATCGACGACAGTGTTGTGATTCATCCGCTTGCCAGTAAAATCATCTATCGCTTTAAGAAAAACGGCTATAAGATTGCCATTCGGGGCTTTGATTTTACGCCGCGCTATTTCAGCATTCTGGATGCGGTGGATTATATTAAAATCGACTTTTCCAACCTGAGCAGCCCGTCGCTGATCAACGCGGTGAATGTCGGCAGTAGCCTGAATAAAAAGGTAATCGCCTATAACGTGGATTCTCCCGAGGCCTGCGAGCTGGCCTTAAAGCTGGGGTGCAGCCTGATTCAGGGGGCCAGCGTGGCTCAGCAGGTAACTTCTAAAATCAGCCGGATGGATCACATGCAGAGCAATTTCTTCCAGCTCATGGTTGCCATTACCAAGGAAGAACCGGATCTCGATGAAATTACAGACATTATTTCTCGGGATGTTACGCTGACCTTCTCCCTGATCAAGCTGGTCAACTCGGCATACTTTGCCCTGCGCAGCCGGGTAAAATCGGTCAAACAGGCGCTGGTCATCCTTGGACTGGGGCAGCTCAAGGAGTGGATTTATCTGCTAAGCTTTAAGGATGCGAGTGAACTGCCGGAGGAGCTTTTGAGAATGTCCTTCCTGCGGGCCTATTTTTGCTCCGAGCTGGCTCCGTTAATTCAAAATCTGCCGATTGCCAAGTCGGAGGCTTATCTGATGGGAATGTTCTCCACCTTGGGCGCTCTGCTCAATGTTCCTCTGGAAGATGCCCTGACGGAGCTTTCCCTTTCCGATCAGATCAAGCAGGCGCTATTGACCGGCGAGGGGGAATGCGGCACTCTGTACCATCTGGTGCTTTGCTACGAGCGGGCTGACTGGAAGGGACTCAACGCCTTCTCCGCACAGCTGGGCATCCCGATGAACCAGCTCTCTCAAAAATACTTTGAATGTGTTGAGCATGTAAACCAAATTTGGCGAAGCATCACCAGTCCCAACACGGAGATTGAGGGAGAATCGGACGTGGTCGAAATCAGCAACATATGATAGGAACAGGGGGTTTCGCCACACAGCTCCCTGTTTTCAGACCTCCACAGCCCCAAAGATGCTTATGATAGAGCGATGCGATTCTACAGCAAAAAGGTCGAGCGGAACCTCCTTTTGGGAGTTCCACTCGACCTTTTTTATTTTGGCTGCTGCTATCTGCAACCGCCTCTTTACGCAACAGGAGCTTACTTGTTGTAGTTGTAGAAGCCGACGCCCGACTTCATGCCGAGCTTGCCGGCGCGAACCATCTTCTTGAGCAGCGGATGCGGGCGGTACTTGGGGTCGCCCATCTCGCTCTCGAGAACTTCCATGATGGCGAGGCAGACGTCAAGACCGATCAGGTCACCGAGTGCCAGCGGGCCCATCGGATGGTTGGCACCCAGCTTCATCGCGGTGTCGATGCCCTCGACGGTGGCAACGCCCTCGGCGTAGATGCCGATGGCCTCGTTGATCATCGGGATCAGGATTCGGTTGACAACAAAGCCGGCAGCCTCGTTGACCTGAACCGGAACCTTGCCCATCTTCTCGGTGATCTTAACGACCTCATCGACCGCCTCAGCGGGGGTGTTTTCACCGGCGATGACTTCGATCAGCTTCATGACGGGGGGCGGATTGAAGAAGTGCATGCCGACAACCGGATGCTCCACGCCGTTGGCGATCTCGGTGATCGAGAGCGAGGAGGTGTTGGTGCCAAAGATTACGCCGGGCTTGCAGAGCTTATCGAGCTGTGAAAAGATCTCTTCCTTGATCTTGAGATCCTCGGCGATGGTCTCAAGGATGAAATCGACATCGGCAACAGCCTCCAGCTCGGTGGCGGGGGTGACGCGGCCGTAGATCTCGTCGGCAACGGTCTGCTCAAGCTTGCCCTTGGCAACCTGCTTGTCGAGGGTCTTCTTCATGTAGGCCATCGCCTTATCGAGGGTGGCCTGCTTGCGGGTTCTCAGGACGACGTCATAGCCGGCCTGGGCGAACGCGTAGGCGATGCCGGAACCCATGGTACCGGCGCCAAGTACACCAATTTTCATTGTGCAATTCCTCCGTTTTCTAATTTTGTGATTGCCTTGTGGCATATTTAACGGTTGACAAACGGCTCAGGACGGCGCTTCTCAAGGAAGGCGGTCATGGCGCTTTTCTGATCCTCGCTCTCGAAGCAGCTGCCAAACAGCCGCGCCTCGATTTTGATGGCTGAATCCATATCGGTTTGCAGGCCGTCGTTGGCGGCCTTCTTGGTGGCGCGAACGGCGATGGGGGCATTTCTTGCAATCCGCTTGGCCATCTTCTCGGCAGCCTCCATCAGCTCCTCGGCGGGATAGACGGCGTTGACCAGACCGATCCGGTAAGCCTCCCGCGCATCGATCTGTGCGCAGGTATAGAGCATCTCCTTCGCCTTGCCGACCCCGATGAGCCGAACAAGACGCTGGGTGCCGCCAAAGCCGGGGGTAATCCCCAGTCCAACCTCGGGCTGGGCGAACTTAGCGTTCTCCGCCGCGAGGCGAATATCGCAGCACATGGTCAGCTCGCAGCCGCCGCCGAGCGCAAAGCCGTTGATCGCGGCGATCACCGGAATCGGCAGCGTCTCGATGCGGCGAAACACCTGATTGCCTCGAAGGCCGAACGCTTCGCCCTCCGCCTTCGAGAGGGTGCTCATTTCGCCGATATCAGCCCCGGCGACAAAGCTTTTGGGGCCCGCGCCGGTGATGATGAGGGCGCGAACGCTCTCAAAATCGATTTGATCGAGCATCGCGTCAAGCTCCTCGATCACCTGTGAGTTTAGGGCGTTGAGAGCCTTTTCGCGGTCGATGGTTGCGATGGCATATTGATCCTTCTGCTCGTATCTGACAAAGCTCATAGCATGATCCCCTGTGGTTATCCGGCTCCTGGGCGGCAGGCCGCCCAGGAAATCCGAAATCATTTTTACAGCTTCTCGACAATGGCCGAAACGCCCATGCCGCCGCCGACGCAGAGAGTGGCAAGACCCTTCTGGCCCGCCTCAAGCTCATGCAGCAGGGTGACGAGGATGCGGCAGCCCGAAGCGCCGACCGGGTGACCCAGCGAGATGGCGCCGCCCTTGGGGTTGACCTTGGAGGCATCCCAGCCGAGCAGCTTGCCGACCGCCAGAGACTGAGCGGCAAACGCCTCGTTGGCTTCGATGATCGAGAGATCGTCAAGACCCAGACCGGTCTTCTTGAAGAGCTTCTCGGTGGAGTAAGCCGGTCCGATTCCCATGGTCTTGGGATCAACGCCGGCGGAGGAGCCGCCAATCCAGCGAGCCATCGGCTTGACGCCGAGCTCGGCAGCCTTCTCGGCGCTCATCACGATCACGGCGGCAGCGCCGTCGTTGATACCAGAAGCGTTGGCAGCGGTCACGGTGCCGCCCTCAGGCTTGAACGCGGGCTTGAGCTTGCCAAGGGCATCGGCGGTAACACCGGCGCGGGGGAACTCGTCTTCCTGGAACATGACGGTTTCCTTCTTGACCTTCACCGGCACCCCGACGATCTCTTCCTTGAAGAGACCGGCCTTCTGAGCGGCCTCGGTCTTCTGCTGGGAAGCCGCGGCGAATTCATCCTGCATCTCGCGGGTGATGCCGTACTTCTCGGCAACGTTCTCGGCGGTGATGCCCATGTGATAGTTATTAAAGGCATCCCAGAGGGCGTCGTTGATCATGGTGTCAACCAGCTTGCCATTGCCCATGCGATAGCCGTACCGGGCATTGGGCAGAGCGTAGGGAGCCATCGACATATTTTCCATGCCGCCCGCCATGATGACATCAGCCTCACCGGCCATGATCATCGCGGCGGCCATGTTGATCGACTTCAGGCCGCTTCCGCAGACATTGTTGATGGTCAGCGCGGGAACCGACTCGGGGATTCCGGCGTGGATCGCAGCCTGACGAGCGGGGCTCTGGCCCATCGCGGCGGTCAGGACGTTGCCGAAGATAACCTCGTCGATCTGATCGGCGGAAATCCCGGCGCGGGAAATGGACTCCTTCATGACGATGGCGCCAAGCTGCTCGGCGGGGATGTTGGAGATGGTTCCACCCATCTTGCCGATAGCGGTGCGGCATGCGCCGACAAGTACGATCTCTTTGCTCATGTTTTTTTCCTCCACTTTTAAAATTGGTGTTCAAGCCTGCCAAGTTGTCGATTGATTGAACTGTTAATAATATATCATCCTTCTGTTTTTGATGCAACAGTTCTTGGGATAGTTTCTGAGCAGTTCCGCACTTTTGTCGCTGCCGTCAAAAAAAATCCGAGACCATCCGGCTTTTTGGTGAAAATGTATTTTTATTATTGAAACGTAAAAATTCTTTCCGCCATACTTCTTCTTTTATTCATAAAAGGTACATTCAACGGTCTGTTTTTCACCTGTTTTGCTGCCATCCTTGTAGTGAAAGAAAATCATTATTTCGTCATGATAGAGACAAACTGCATTTGCAAAGCTGTCAATCAGCCGTTGTGCTTCATGATCTGGAATACCAGCCATTGCCAAAGAGCTTGTGCAGGCGCTGAAAATACTCCTCGTACATCGCCCCGCACCGCTCAAGGCTGTAGTTGTTCGCCACCCAGCGGTGGCAGGCCTCCGGGTCGATGCTCCCGATGTTCTCGACCGCCCGGCAAAACTCCTCGAATACCCGACACCGATACCCGGTGACACCGTGCACCACCGTCTCCGGGAATGCCCCCCAGTCGGTCGTAATCACGGGAGTGCCGCAGAGCTGTGCTTCTAAGGCTACACTGCCGAACGGTTCGATATAATAGGTTGGCATCAGCACAGCCTTTGCGTTGCCCAAAAGCTCGGCTCGTTCCTCCGGGCCGACTGCGGGCTTGTAGACGATATGCCCTTCCTTTGCCAGATGCAATCCCTCGTCCGGGTTGTCAAGAGAGCCTTGACCCACCACATACAGGGTGTGCCCGGTGGCCTTGGCGACCTCGCTGGCCAGCGAAACTCCCTTGCGGTTGACAATCCTGCCCATATACAGCAGGTAATCCTGCTTTTCGCCCACGAAAGGAAAGTCAGCGGGTTCATAGCAGTTGGGGATTACCGCATCATACCACCAGCCATTTTCTCGCTGCTCCTGACCATAAAGATAGTGCATCCAAGCGTACGACTCGAAAATCCTGTTTTGGGCAAATGTCCCCGAATAGCCAATGCCCGGCTCGACGGTGAGCAGGCCTGTGGCATCCGAAAGCTCCTTTTGAAAAAGCCCCAGCGGACAGAGCAGGATATCCTGCGGCTGCATCCGCTCCTTGATTGCTGCAATTGCGTTTTTGTTAAAGTGCCTATGGGCAGAATCCCCCTGGTGATAGCGATGGAAATTGGTACTTCGGTCGTAGCTGCCGTAGCACTCATCAAGTACCCCCTGGTCAGAAACCGGGATAAATTCATTGCAGTCGACCCTTGAGCCGGCAATGCCATAGAAAGATACATCATGGCCGTTTGCCCTGAGCATCTTTGCCAGCCGTATTATCTTTTGGGTGAAGGGGCAGGATGAGTTTTCTCGTGTCGTTTCGATGAATGCCGCTCCGGGCAGATGAAATCTTAGCTGTGGCAATATCATCACCGCCTATTTTAATGATGCATCGGGGCAGGTGCAGCATCGTACACCCACCCCGAAAATTCAGTCTAGCTTGGGAATGTTACCAGCACGGTTACGGCAACACCGCTATCCAGTGCACCAACACCTTGGCTGGTGGTAATCTGCACCGACACCAGACTGCATGTTCTCACTCGGACATTGCCTGTGCCGGATGCGCAGCAGTGTGGGTTGTCGGCGTTGTTTGGGCCAGCCACCGTTGCAAAAATGCCGGTGCTTGCAGGATCAGCAAAGCCACAGGGACTGGTGAAGACGGTGGCCCTTACCGTATCCCCAGCAACCAGGACATTCTTTCGGATGTTCAGGATGATACCGGTGATGACAGCATTGGCAGGGATTACCACCGAGCTTCGCTCAAACTGGGATACCGAAGACGATGTGCCAAGTCCTACCCAGCCATTGTTGCTGATGGATTGGTCTGTTGCCAAATAGATATTGGAAGCGCTGGGGCCTGTGGGGCCACTCGGACCCGATGGACCGCGGGGGCCCGTCGGGCCGCTGGGGCCTGTTGCGCCACTCGGACCCGATGGGCCGCTCGGACCTGTGGGGCCGCGGGGGCCTGTTGCGCCACTCGGACCCGATGGACCACTCGGACCTGTGGGGAGA
>CAZVAV010000082.1:0-7456 GCA_964625135.1 uncultured Oscillospiraceae bacterium
GGTGATGAACTTGGCCGAACCGTCGGGCTCGTCGCCGCCCGAGAAGCCGCCCGGCACCGCGATGATGTTGCATTCGCGAATCAGGCGTTCAAACTCCTTGGCCGACCACTCGATGTCGGCAGCTGAAAGGTTTCGCACGATGAAGGTTTCGGTGTCGGCTCCGGCGCGCTCAAACGCGCGGGCGGTGTCGTACTCGCAGTTGGTGCCCGCAAAGACGGGGATCAGCACACGCGGCCGGGCAAGCTTGATCGCCGGAGACGGCCAGACGGTCGTGTTGCTGTCGGTATAGCACGGCACGACGGTCTTGGGGGTGGGCAGGCGGTAGGGGTAGACCGGGGAAAGCCGGTCGGCATACTGCGTAAAATAATCCGCGAGCGAATAGGTCTTGCCCTGATGGGTGAGGGTAAACGAATCGACCGATTCACCGATTTTGATCACCCCACGGGGCAGCTCGTCGCAGGAGATGATGACCGCCGCCGGATGGCGCTCGAACCAGAAGTCATCCGAAAAGCCGTCCGCGAGCGTGACGCCGAGCCGGTTACCGAGCGACATCTTAAAGAGCCCCTCGAGGATTCCGCCGGTCGAGCAGACCCACGCGGCGCGGATCAGATGCTTTTCGATCATCGCTTCAAGCCCGTCGATCATCTGCCGGACGCTGTCAAGGTCGGGAACCCCGTTTTGATCGACCGCCGGGCGCATCAGGCCGAGCTGGGAACCGGCTCTCTTTAGCTCGGGGGAGATAATATTCGACGCATCCGCGGTCGAGACGGCGAACGAGACGAGGGTGGGGGGGACGTCGATCTGTTCAAAGCTGCCGGACATCGAGTCCTTGCCGCCGATCGCCCCGCATTCGAGGGCGAGCTGGGCGTCGAGCGCGCCTAAGAGCGCGGCCAGCGGCTTGCCCCAGCGGGTTTCGTCGCGGCGCAGCCGCTCAAAATACTCTTGAAACGAGAGCCAGCAGCGTTTACGCGACCCACCCGCGGCCACCACCTTGGCGACCGACTCGGATACGGCGGTCACGGCGCTGGCATAGGGGTCGGTGATGGCGGGATCAAAGCCGTAGGCCATGATCGAGGCGGTGCGGGTTTCGCCGGGCACCGGGAGCTTGGCGGCCATCGCCTGAGTGGGGGTCTCCTGATACGCGCCGCCGAACGGGGAGAGGACGGTGTTGCCGCCGATCGAGGAGTCAAACCGCTCAATCAAGCCCTTTTGCGAGCAGACGTTGAGATCGGTCAGCGTGCGGCGCATCCGCTCGCCGAACGAGGCGTAGTCGCAGCGCGCCGGGGCGGCGGCGGGGGCGGTGACCCGGGCGCAGACATGCTTGGCCGCGCCGTTTGAGCCAAGAAACGCGCGGGAGAGATCGACGATCGTTTTACCCCGCCAGACCATCCGCATCCGGCCGGTGTCGGTGACACGGGCGACCGGCGTTCCCTGAAGGTTTTCGGTGGCGGCAAGCGCGAGGAAGCGCTCGACCTGCTCCGGGTCAAGGACGACGGCCATCCGCTCCTGCGATTCGCTGATCGCAAGCTCGGTTCCGTCGAGCCCCTCATACTTCTTGGGAACCGCGTCGAGGTCGATAGTAAGGCTATCGGCCAGCTCGCCGATCGCAACCGATACGCCGCCCGCGCCAAAGTCGTTGCAGCGCTTGATCATTCGGGCGGCCTCGGGGTTGCGGAAAAGGCGCTGGAGCTTGCGCTCCTCGGGGGCGTTGCCCTTCTGCACCTCAGCGCCGCATTCGGTGAGGCTTTCGACCGAGTGCGCCTTCGAGGAGCCGGTAGCGCCGCCGCAGCCGTCGCGCCCGGTCTTGCCGCCGAGCAGCACAATGACGTCGCCGGGCTGCGGGACGGTGCGCACCACATTTTCGGCGGGGGCGGCGGCGATGACCGCGCCGACCTCCATCCGCTTGGCGACATAGCCGGGATGGTAAATTTCACGCACCAGCCCTGTTGCAAGGCCAATCTGGTTGCCGTAGGAGGAATAGCCCGCCGCCGCGCCGGTGACGATCTTGCGCTGGGGCAGCTTTCCGGGGATGGTCTCCGAGATGGGGCCGAGCGGATCGGCGGCGCCGGTGACCCGCATCGCCTGATACACATAGCTGCGCCCCGAAAGCGGGTCGCGGATCGCGCCGCCAAGGCAGGTGGCGGCCCCGCCGAACGGCTCGATTTCGGTGGGGTGGTTGTGGGTCTCGTTCTTGAACATCAAAAGCCACTGCTCGTCGTGTCCGTCGACGTCGACCGATATTTTGACCGAGCAGGCGTTAATCTCCTCCGATTCGTCGAGCGCGGGGAGCAGGCCGCGCTTTTTCAGCGCCTTCGCGCCGATCGTCGCGAGATCCATCAGCGTGACCGGCCGATCAGAGCGCCCAAGCTCGGCGCGCAGCTCAAGATAGCGCTTGTAGGAGCTTTTGACGGTGGGCGACTCGATGCCCACATGATCGAGCTCGGTCGAGAAGGTGGTGTGTCGGCAGTGATCCGACCAGTAGGTATCGATCAGCTTAAGCTCGGTGAAGGTCGGGCAGCGCCCCTCCTCCCTGTAGTAGCTCTGGCAGAAGAACAGGTCGTCGAGATCCATCGCCAGACCATGCTGGGCGATCAGGTCGGAAAGAACGGTCTCGTCCGCGTCGAGAAAGCCGTCGAGGGTGATCACATCGGGCGGGGTGGGATAATCGGCCTCCAACGTATCGGGCAGCGCCAGCGAAGCCTCCCGGCTCTCGACCGGGTTGATGAGGTAGCGCTTAATCTCCTGCCGCTGGGCATCGGTCAACGCCCCCTCAAAGAGGTAGACCTTGGCGCAGCGGATGAGCGGGCGCTCCTTCTGGGTCTGGAGCTGGATGCACTGAGCCGCCGAATCGGCGCGCTGGTCATACTGCCCCGGCAGATATTCGACGGCGAAGAGCAGGCCGTCGGTCTCGGGCAGCGCGTCGTGAGCCAGATCGACCTGCGGCTCCCCAAAGACGGTCAGCCGCGCGGCGGCAAAGTCCTCGGCCGAAATCCGCTCGGCGTCGTAACGGTTGAAGATCCGCAGGCTCTCAAGCGACGAAAGCCCAAGGGCAAAGCGCAGGTCGGCGAGAATTCCCTCAGCCTCCACCGCGTAGGGGCGCTTCTTCTCAATGAAAACACGAAATACCGCCATCTTCATTCTCCTTCTCTTTTTTGACAATCTGATTTAATCAAGACGCCGTGGCATCCATTTTCCACCACCCGGTCGAGAAGGACGTTGATCCAGCCCCCCGCGCCCTGCGGGATTTGATCGGGTGAAAAAACCTGCACATAGAGATACTGGTCGGTGTAGCCGCCGCCGGTCGCTTCAAGCAGAACCCGCGCGGTGCGCCCAAGCTGTGTCTCGGCAAACCGGGTGGCCGAAGCGCTGCAAAGTCCGGACAAAAGCTTGGCGCGCTCCTTTTTGAGCGGGGGAGGCACCTGTCCCTGCATCGTGGCGGCCGGTGTTCCGGCGCGCGGGGAATATTCAAACACGTGGCCGCGCAGCAGCCCGATTTTGCCCACCGTGTCACAGCAGGCGGCAAATTCCGCCTCGGTCTCGCCGGGGAAGCCCGCGATGAGGTCGGTGGTGATCGAGGGGTTCTCGAACAAGCGGTGCACCCGGTCGACCACGCCGAGATAATCCTTGGCGGTGTAGCGGCGGTTCATCCTGCGAAGCGTCGCGTCACAGCCCGACTGGAGCGGCAGGTGAAACTGGGGACAAAGCCGGGGAAAGGCTCGCAGCGCCTCCCAGTCGGCGGGGGAGAGCAGATCGGGCTCGACCGAGCCGAGACGGATGCGAAAATCGCCGTCGACCGCCTCGCAGGCCGCGACCGCCTCGGGCAGCGAGCCGCCCCAGCGGCTGCCGTAGCGGGACAGGTTGATGCCGGTGAGGACAATTTCGCGGTAGCCCGCCGATACCAGACGACCGACCTCGGCGGTAATCTCCCCCGGCTCCCGCGAGCGAACCGCGCCGCGCGCGGTGGGGATGATGCAATAGGAGCAGAAGCGATCGCAGCCGTCCTCGATTTTGAGGTATGCCCGCTGAAAGCTTTGGTCAAAGCGGTCGATCGAGAGCGGCTCCCATTCCTCGCGGGGGGAGAACGGGGAAATCAGGACGCGGCGCGTGCCGTCCTGCAAGAAGCCGGACACTGCGTCGACCAGCGCCAGACGATCCCGCGCGCCGGTCACAAGGTCGGCCTCGGGCAGCGCGTCGGCAATCCGGGGGCTTGCCTGCGGCAGGCAGCCGGTCAGCACGATCACCGCGCCGGGATGCTCCCTGCGCACCCTGCGCACCGCCTGACGGGTCTTTCGGTCGGCGGTCGATGTCACGGTGCAGGAATTGATGATAAAGACCTCGGCGTCGCCGTCCGGTACGACGGTAAAGCCGCTTTGCGTAAAAAGTCCTTCGAGTGCCTGGGTTTCGTACTGGTTGACCCGACAGCCGAGCGAAAGAAAGCAAACCCGCATGGCACCCTCCAAACCGCACAAACAATTTGCCTATATTATATAAAAAATGCCGGAGAAACGCAAGGCGTTTTCCTCGATCGCCGCTGCCCAAAACGCCGAATTTCAACTGCCTCTTCCCTCATAACTTGGTCATCACGCCGCATATACTGGCTTTGGTACGAGGTTTCGCACTGTCCGCTGGAAAACACGGGTCATAAACGGGCACAGGATCAGGAAAATTTTCTCGGCGGGTAGAGGAACTATTTTGGGGCAGATACTATTACCGAGAGAGGCGGGGTGCAATACTATGTATAAACGCGGTGCGACGGCGCTGTTTCTGGCCGTCTGTCTGATCGTGGGGAGCAGCCTTTCCCCCATCGCGCTGGCTGACGGGGATTCTCTTCCCGCCGCGGCGCTGGTCAACCCATCGATTCCCTGCAAATCGGCCATCCTGATCGAGCAGAATTCCGGCAAGGTGCTCTTTGAAAAGGATCCGGACATCCCGATGCCGCCGGCTTCGATTACCAAAATCATGACGCTGCTGCTGGTGATGGAGGCGCTTGACGCGGGTACCATCACCCTTGAGACGATGGTAACCTGCTCGCCCCATGCCGCCTCGATGGGCGGCGCACAGATCTGGTTCGAGCCGGGGGAGCAGATGACGGTGCACGAGCTGCTAAAGGCCACCGCCATTGCCAGCGCCAATGACGCGTCGGTCGCGCTCGGCGAGCTGGTGGCGGGCAGTGAGGAGGGCTTTGTCGCGCGGATGAACGAGCGGGCGGCCGAGCTGGGCATGAAGAATACCACCTTCAAAAACGCGACCGGGCTCGACGCCGACGGACATCTGACCACCGCGCGGGATATCGCGATCATGTCGCAGGCGCTGCTGTCCCATCCGCTGATCACCGAATACAGCACCGTCTGGATGGACAGTCTGCGAAACGGCGCGACCCAGCTTGTCAACACCAACAAGCTAATCCGATTCTTTGAGGGGGCGACCGGGCTTAAGACCGGCACGACCGACGGGGCGGGCTACTGCCTCTCCGCCTCCGCGACCCGAAAAAATCTCCCGCTGATCGCGGTGGTGCTTGGAGCCGACACCAGCGACCACCGGTTTGGGTCGGCGCGCGGTCTGCTCGAATACGGCTTTGCCAATTACGAGGCGCGCGAGGTGCCGCCGCCCGCGCCGCCGCTTGAGCCCCTCGCGGTGAGCCGCGGCGTGCTGCGCAGCGTCGAGCTTGTGACCGAGGCGCCCGAGCGGATGCTGCTCGAAAAGGGGAAGGGGGAGAAGCTGACCGAGCAGCGGGAGCTGCTCGAATCGCTCGAGGCTCCGATCGAGGCCGGAACCCCGGTGGGAACCATCCGGCTGCTGCTCGACGGGGTGGTGGTCTGCGAATACAAGGTGAAAACCGCCGAGGCGATCGATCGAATGAGCTTGCGTTCGGCTTTTTTGATGTTCTGGCGCGAGCTGATCGAAATGGGAGCCAAAGAATCGTGATGTCATAATAATTTCATAAGGATATGGTTGAAAAAAAAGCCTCTTTCGTGTAAAATGATAACAAAGAGGAAGGAGTTGAAAAGCCTATGGCATTATCCATCGATTTTACCTACCTCGACCAGATGATTTCCCGCGAAGACCGAACAAAGATTTCCTCTGAAGTTCTCAAAGCACAGCAGACACTTCTTTTGAAGAGCGGAGCGGGCAACGATTTTCTTGGTTGGCTCGACCCTTCGGCGCTGGTCAGCGCTGAGGAGCTTTCCCGGCTCGAGCGCTGCGCCGACCGGCTGGCCGCCCAAAGCGGGGCGGTGCTGGTCGTCGGAATCGGCGGCTCCTATCTGGGGGCGCGAGCCGCGGTCGAATATCTCGTCTCCCCCATGTATAACAGCATCCCCAAGAAGACCCCGAACCTCTGGTTTTTGGGCAACGACGTCTGCGCCTCCCACCTGACCGAGGTGCTGACCGCCTGCCGGGAGCAGGAGCTTTCGGTCATCGTCATCTCGAAATCCGGCACCACCACCGAACCGGCGGTGGCGTTTCGGATGCTGAAAAAGGAGCTGGCAAGACGCTACGGCGACCGGGCGTCCGAACGGATCGTCGCCATCACCGATCAGGCGCGCGGCGCGCTGCTGAACCTTGCCCGGACAGAGGGCTACGAGACCTTCGTGATTCCCGATGACGTCGGGGGGCGGTATTCGGTGCTCACCCCGGTCGGGCTGCTGCCGATCGCGCTGGCGGGGGTCGATCTGCGCACACTGCTGCGCGGCGCGTCCGAGGCGGCGGCCTATTGCGCCAATCCAGACTTTGATCAGAACATCTGTCTGCAATATGTGGCGGCGAGAAATCTGCTGCTACGTGCCGGCCGGCCGGTGGAGCTTTTCTGCGGCTGGAATCCCTGCTTCGCGATGACCGCCGAGTGGCTCAAGCAGCTCTTCGGCGAGAGCGAGGGCAAGGAGCATAAGGGGCTTTTCCCCGCCTCCGCCGCCTTCACCACCGACCTGCATTCGCTGGGGCAGTTCATTCAGGACGGAAGCCGCGTGCTCTTCGAGACGGTCGTTTCGATTGAGCAGGACAGCGCCTCGCTCACGGTGGAGCCCGAGCAGGGGGACCCGGATGGGCTGAACTATCTGGCCGGGATGAGCCTGGGCGAGATCAACCACCGAGCCGAGCGGGCGGTTGCCTTGGCGCACCGCGCGGGCGGCACCCCTTCGATCCTTCTCTCGACCCCGTCGCGTTCCGCCTATGAATACGGCTGGATGCTCTACTTCTTTGAATTTGCCTGTGGGGTCAGCGGATACACGCTGGGGGTCAATCCCTTTGACCAGCCCGGTGTGGAGGATTACAAGAAGAACATGTTTGCTCTGCTGGGCAAGCCGGGCTACGAGGCTCTGGCGGCGCAGCTTTCTATCAAGTAATCAGGCGGACTTTGGGTACAAAGACGCTCAAAATCTAGGAGGGTACAATTATGATTAAGCTGATTGTGGGACCCAAGGGCTCCGGTAAGACCAAGACGATGATCCAGATGGCCAAC